>JAUVVT010000051.1 GCA_030604505.1 bacterium
ATTCCGTGTTCGGGCTGGGCAATCTTGCACAGGAATTTTATTTCGCCGGGATGGTTTGCCCCGATTTCTATTACTGCGACCTGGCATTTTTCGCTGATTCTTAAGAGCGAGAGCGGCATACCGATATGATTGTTCTGGTTGCCGCGGTTTTTTATTACGCTGTATTTTTTTGAGAGGATGGAAGCGGTCATCTCTTTTGTTGTAGTTTTGCCGTTGGTTCCGGTTATGGCGATGGTTTGTATATCGAATTTTTTACGGTGTGTGTTCGCTAAATCCTGTAATGCTTTTAATGTGTCATCTACAAGGAAAAAGCGGGATGTTTTTAGTTTTTCAGGGAGTTTTTTTATATAATTTTTTTCAATAACCGCACCGAAACAGCCCTTGGCAAAAACTTCTTCAATGTAATTGTGACCGTCGAATTTTTCGCCTTTTATAGCGAAAAAGAGTTCATCTTTATTAATGGTTCTTGAATCTATCGAAACGGCGGGAATATCCTTGATTTCTTCAGGGATTCCGTCATTTGAAGATTCAATTCCTTTTATTTTTTTTATTTCGTTAATGTTGATTGACATTTTTTTCTAAAAAGTTTTCAGCGATTTCTTTATCGCTGAAGTGTATTCTTTTTTTTCCAATAATTTGATATGTTTCGTGTCCTTTTCCGAGTATTAATACCGAGTCATTTTCTTCAGCAAGCGTTAGTGCTTTTGTAATTGCTTTTTTTCTGTCCGGTATAGTTAATACGTCTTTCGGGTTATCAATTCCTGCTGTGATTTCTTTGATAATTTTATCCGGTTTTTCTGTTCTTGGATTGTCGGATGTAACGATTACTTTATCTGCGTTTTCGTAAGCGATTTTTCCCATAATTTGCCGTTTTCCTTTGTCTCTGTCTCCTCCGCACCCGAATACAGCTATGACCCTGCCTGGTGTTATCTTTTTTACGGTTGAGATAACATTAAAAATTGAATCCGGTGTATGCGAATAGTCAATAATAACATTGAATTTTTGTCCATGCTCTATTTTTTCTGTTCTTCCTGATATTGGTTCTGTGTTTTCAATTCCTTTTTTTATAATATCATTATTGATATTAAGACTTATTCCTGCGCCGACTGCGGCAAGGATGTTGTATATATTGAAATATCCTATTAGTTTTGAGTTTATTTCTATCATTCCTCTGGGAGTGTCAGCTATTAGATTTATTCCATCGAGACTGTAATCGAATTTAAGGGGAAAGATGTCTGCTAACCGACTGATTGCATATCCGATGCAGTATATATTTTTTTTGATTATTTTTTTATGAACCGGGTCATCGATATTGATTATTGATGTATGTGGTTCCTGGTCGAAGAGTTTCAGTTTTGATTCGATATAATCTTCCATATCGGGATGATAGTCGAGATGGTCTCTTGAGATATTTGTAAAAACTGCTGTATTAAACGTCAGTCCGTAAGTTCTGTTTTGTTTAAGAGCATGAGATGATACTTCGAGCACAGCGTAGCTTGCATTTTTGTTTCTTATTCTGTTCAGAAAGGAATGTATTTCGTAGGATTCCGGGGTTGTGAGCACAGCATCGTCAGATTCGTCATCGATTTTATATGAAATTGTTCCCATAAGACCGCACTTTTCCCCCGAAGCTTCAATTATATTCTTTATCAGATATGAAATGGTTGTTTTGCCATTTGTTCCGGTGATGCCAATCAGGTTTAAATTTTTCGATGGTGAATTGAAGAATCTGTCTGAGATCAGAGCAAGTGCTTTTCTTGAATCCGGCACTTTAATATTTACGATATCCGGATGTAATCCGTTGTTTTCGTGTATAACTGCGGAAGCGCCTTTTTTGACTGCATCCTCAATATATTTGTGACCGTCTGAAAGCATACCTTTTATGGCGACGAAGATATCCCCTTTTTCAACATTTTTGGAGTTATATTTTATGTTTTTTATTTCGATGTCTTCGTTTCCGCTCTTTTTCAGGATTTCGACGTCTTTTATGATTTCTTTTAGTTTCATACTTTATAATATAATAAGAAGCTATTAGCTGTTAGCTATTTGCTATTAACTATTTTATTTATAAGCAAGGTTTTTTAAAATATTTTCTTTATCTGAACATCTGATATAACAAACGGAGCCGGGTCTTACTTTTTTTCCTGGTAATGGGCTTTGCTCGACAACGGTTCCGTTTCCATATGTGACTTTGAATTTGAGTTTTTTCAGATGGATGTTATTTATGGCTTTTCTCATACTGAGACCGACTAACTTTGGGATTGTAACAATTTTTTCAATTTTAGAAGGATTTTCGGCAGATATTAATGTAATTTTTTCACCGTCTTTTAAGTATTTTCCGGGCAGCGGATTTTGGCTTATAACTGTTGAGCCTGTTCCTGAAATTTCAATAATACCGTCAAATTTTTCTAATTTTCTTTTTGCAATGCCGATTGAAAGGTTTCTGACATCGGGTATTCGTATATTTTGAAAAGTTATTTTGTCGCTTGTCTGGCTGCTGTTCCAGACTATTTTTTGCTGTCTTGTCGGGACATTTGAGATTCTGGTTACAATATTTTTGAAGGGGGGACCTGCGACAGTTCCGCCGTAATGACCGTTTCTTGGAGAATCGATTAATACGAGGCAAGCAAATTCCGGATTATCCGTGGGCCAGAATCCCACAAATGATGCGATTACATTTGTTTTTGAATATCCCTGTCTGTCGGGATATGGTTTTTGTGCGGTTCCTGTTTTTCCTGCGATTTTGATTCCGGGAAGTTTTGCGGTTTTTCCGGTTCCGTTTTCTACAACTCCGAGCATAAATGATTTTATGGTTTTTGCTGTTTTTTCAGAGATTACCTGTCTTATTTCTTCTGATTTTTTTTCTTCAATAATTTTCCCCTTGTTATCTGTTATTGTTTTTATGATTATCGGTTTCATAAGGATTCCGTTGTTTGCAATTGCTGAGAATGCACTGATAAGTTGGATTGCGGTAACGGAGATTTCCTGTCCGAATGCAATTTCGGGGAGTGTTAGTTTGGACCATTCGGGGGGTTTTTTCAAATTTCCTCTTGCTTCTCCGATTAATCCTAATCCGGTTTTATTTCCGAAACCGAAATCTCTGGCATATGTATATAAATTGTTTCTGCCGAGGAGGGCTGCAATTTTTGCAATCCCGATATTGCTTGATTTTTCAATTATCTGTTTGAATGTAAGTTTTCCGTTTGGTTTAACGTCTCTAATTGTGTGACGGTGGATTCTGTATCTGCCGTTTTCACAGAAGATTATGTCGTCTGGTTTTTTGATATTTTCTTCTAAAACGGCTGATGCCGTGATAACTTTGAATGTTGAGCCGGGTTCGAATGTATCTGCGATAACTCTATTTTTATAGTTATAATTTTTATATTTTGAGGGGATGTTTGGATTATAGTCCGGGTATGATGCCATTGCGAGTATTTCTCCGGTTTTTGGATTCATAATTACAACCATTCCGCTTTTTGCTTTACTTTTTTGCACTGCATTTTTAAGTTCTTCTTCTGCGATGGTTTGAAGAATGATATCAAGTGTTAAGATTATGTTTGCACCCTTTTTCGGGGGGTTATTAAAGAGACCGGGGTCGGGAAATATTTGTCCTATTGCATCAACTTTTAATATTGTATTTCCGTCTTTTCCTTGAAGGAGATTATTATATTGTTTTTCGATTCCTGTTAAGCCGAGATTGTCGATGTCAGTGAAACCAACAATCTGACTTGCGGTGTTTGAGTATGAATAAAAACGGCTGTAGTCGGCGGTTCTTGTAACACCGCTAAGTTTATTTTTCCAGATTTCATCTCCAATTTTTTTTTCTACTTTTCTTTCGAGCCAAACAAATTTACCGTTTTTTTTAATCTTTTTTAGGTATGTATTTCTGTTTTTTTTCAGGTGTTTTGCAAATATATTTGCGACTTTGTCGGGGTTTTTGACTTTTCCCGGGAAACATCCAAAGGAATAATATTCAAGGTCCTGGGCTATGATACGCTTTTGTCTGTCATATATATTTCCTCTTTTTGCGGGAATGGTGATTTGTTTTTGGTGCTGGGCGTTGGCTAATCTTCTGTATTCTTTTCCTTTGATAATTTGTATATTAAATAGTTTCCAGACAATAACACAGCTAAAGAAGATGAGTGTATATTTCAGTATTTTTAGTCTAAGATTTATTTTTATTCCCATATTTTTACTCTTTTTATTATGTTTTTAAGTTTTTCTTTTGTCGTTTTTTGTCTGGGCTTGTTTATTACTAATATTACTGAGTTGTTTCCCGGAAATTTCATATCAAGTTTGTTTCTTGCTATTTTATCTATGGATTCAAATCTTGTTTTATTCTCGATTTCTGCTTTCAGGATTTCATTATATGCAGTAAGTCCTGATTTTTCTTCTTTGAGTTTGCTTATATTTAATGATACGGCATCAATTTCAACTCGTTCCCAGACACATATTATCGCTAATATTAATAGTATGAATATTGTTATGACCAAATTTGGTCTTTTTGGATTAATTATTTTATCTTTTAAAATATTAATATCTTTTATACTTTTTGTTGTATTTATTAATAATTGTTTTTTATTCATATCTTTTCTGCTGATCTTAGTTTTGCACTTCTTGCTCTCGGATTTAGTTTAATTTCATCATTTGAGGGCAGAACAGGTTTTTTATTCAATATTTTTAACATCTTCTCCTTACAGCATACACAGATGGGTATATTCGGCGGACAGATGCATTCTTTTTCATATTCTCTGAATTCTTTTTTTACTATTCTATCTTCAAGAGAATGATAAGAAATGATGACAATCCTCCCTTTCGATTTTAAGTTATCTGAGAAATTTTTTAGAAATTTGTTAAGATTTTCAAGTTCTTTGTTAACCTCAATTCTGAGAGCCTGCCATATTCTTGCAAACGTTTTAATCTTATATCTTTCAGGAATAATCCTTTCAATTATATTTCTTAAGTCGGTTGAAGTTTTTATTATTTTTCTTTCTCTTACGATAAAATCAGCGATTTTTTTCGAGTATCTTTCTTCTCCATATTTTTTAAAGATTTGTGTCAGTTCATCTTTTGAGTATGTGTTAATAATATCAGCGGCATTTTTTTCCAGACTCTTATTCATTCTCATATCGAGAAGGGAGTCTGTGTTATAGCTGAATCCTCTTTTTTTATTGTCAATCTGGAATGATGAAATTCCCAAATCAAGTAAAATTCCATCAACATTTTTTATCTTTTTTCTTTTCAGGATTTCTGAGATATTTGAATAGTTTCCTTTTTCAATGATTTTTTTGTTTTTAAATGATTTAAGGTGGTCTTTTGCGAAATTTACAGCTTCTGAATCTAAATCTACTCCGATGAGTGTTCCGTCAGCGTCAAGGTTTTTGAGAATTTCATAAGAATGTCCTCCTCCTCCGATTGTGCCATCAAAGTATATACCTGATTTATTTGTTATGAGAAATTTTATTACATCTTTTACTAATACTGGTTTATGAAAGACAGATTTTTCGTTTTTTGGCATTTTGTATATTAATCATCTTTATTCAGAATTTTTAGGCAGACATATAGGTTACACGCCCGACTTTTTATTGTGTTTCGGCTGAACGTATATGTCTGCCTCTAATATTTATATAATCATAATTTTAGGCAGACACATAAGTTGCAAACCCGACTTTTTTTATGCTTCGGCTGAACGTATGTGTCTGCCTCTATATTTTGTTTCCTACGATAATTGATGAATTTAATAAATCAAATTCCTATGATAATTTTTTAAATGTTCTATAAGTGTGAACTTTGTTCAATTTTTTTGTACCGCCATAAGCGGATCAATTAACCTCAATTCTTTGTATGCGTATCATAAATCTTAATTGACCCGCTTTATTCAGATATAGGCGGTCTTGTACGGGCGCCCACTCCCGTGAAAAATTTATGTTAAATTTCTGTTTTTATCTATTTTTTCAGCAAGGATTTCGTAAGATTGTTCATATTCTTTCATATGTTCTTC
Source organism: bacterium (assembly GCA_030604505.1). Classification (GTDB taxonomy): domain Bacteria; phylum SM23-31; class SM23-31; order JAUVVT01; family JAUVVT01; genus JAUVVT01. The sequence continues at coordinate 6,002 of JAUVVT010000051.1, forward strand.
ATAGGTGTTAGGATTCCATATCTCAAGTTTGTCTAAAGAGCCGGTGATTAGTATTTCTTTTTCAATTTTTACCAAATCGATAAGATATTGTGGTATTGCAATTCGACCCTGTTTGTCAAGCCGAGATTCAGAAGCATAAGAGGTAGCCATTCTGATGTATAATCTGTGGTCTTTCTGGTTTGTGGAAAGCTGGCGCAGTTTTTCTTCAAATTTACTCCATTCATCAAGTGGATATGCCCAGATACAATCATCCATACCTCTTGTTATAACGAAAGTTTCATTAGCTTCCGGTGAGATTGCCTTTCTGAACTTAGCCGGTATGTTTATTCTACCCTTAGTATCTATTGTGTATTTGAATTGTCCTATAAAAGAAGACATATTATTTACCCACTTTTACCCACTTTTAACCATTTTTGTTTAATTATAACCTATTTTATTGCAAATGTCAAGAAAAAAATGCGTTATCTTCATTTTTTTTTAAATATTTATGAAGTGAAATTCGTATCTTATTATTGTGAATTAAAAAAATAAATTTATTTAATAAATTACTTTAAGTAGGTTTTTGCATTAAATAAGACCTTTTTAGAATTTTTTTGTTGAATCATAAATAATATTGTTTATATTTAAAACATTCTTACTTTACCGATGATTTAGCTGATTTCGGTGATTAAGATGTTAATTAACAATTATAATTTTTAAACCATTAAACTTAAGAAACGGAATGCATGAGTTAATATTAGTTTTGGATTTTGGTTCTCAGTATACTCAATTGATAGCAAGACGTATCAGAGAGCAGAATGTTTATTGTGAGATTTATCCTTTTAATATCTCGATTGAAAAGATAATGGATAAGAAACCGAAAGGGATTGTTTTGTCGGGGGGTCCGAGGAGTGTTTATGAAGATGATGCACCTATGATAGATAAGGAGGTGTTTGAGCTTGGTGTGCCTGTGCTCGGGATATGTTATGGACAGCAGATTATAGCACATCTTTTTGGGGGAGAGGTTGCCGGAGCATTGAAAAGAGAATATGGCAAGGCGGTTCTTTCAATTGACAGTCATAAAGACCTGTTTAAGGATGTTGGTGACAGTTCTACTGTTTGGATGAGTCACGGGGATAGATTGGAAAGGATGCCAGGGGGGTTTGAAGTTATTGCTCATACTGATAATTCTCCTTTTGCTGCAATAAGAGGCAGGGAAGGAAAGATATATGGAATTCAGTTCCATCTGGAGGTTATTCACACTGAGGAGGGGGAAAAGATTTTGGAGAATTTTTTGTTTGATGTCATTAAGTGCAGTGGTGACTGGACACCTGAATCTTTTGTGAATGAAACGGTAAAAAGGATTGCTGATGAGGTCGGTGAGGGAAAGGTGATATGCGCTTTGAGCGGCGGTGTCGATTCGAGTGTGACTGCTCTTCTGCTTAATAGGGCAGTATGTAAGAATTTTACCTGTATATTTGTGGATAACGGACTTTTGAGAAAGGGTGAAAAGGAACAGGTTGAGGAAGCATTCAATACTAATTTTAAGATTGATTTGCGTGTTGTAGATGCATCGAAGCGGTTTCTTGATAATCTTAAGGGCGTTACTGACCCGGAAGAGAAGAGGAAGAGAATAGGTAATACATTTATTGAGATATTTGAAGAGGAATCCAAGAAACTCGGTAGGGTTGATTTTCTGGCACAGGGGACTCTGTATCCGGATTTAATAGAGAGTCAATCTTTTAAGGGTCCTTCCTTTACGATAAAGACTCATCATAATGTCGGTGGGCTTCATGAGAAGATGAAATTGAAATTGGTTGAGCCGTTGAGGGAGCTTTTTAAGGATGAAGTTAGAAAGGTAGGAAAGGAACTTGAGCTTCCGCTTGAGATATTAAGGAGGCATCCGTTTCCGGGACCCGGTCTTGCGGTGCGGATAATGGGTGAGGTTACGGAGGAGAGGGCGGATATTTTGCGGGATGTTGATGTGATATATATTGATGAAATCAAAAGAGCCGGACTCTATGATGAGATATGGCAGGCGTTTGCTGTTCTGCTGCCAGTTAAGAGTGTGGGGGGTATGGGGGACAGCAGGACTTATGAGAATGTGACAGCGTTAAGAGCAGTGACCAGCCTCGACGGAATGACTGCCGACTGGTATAGGATGCCGCACGATGTACTGCAAACAATATCTAATAGAATAATCAATGAAGTGAGGGGAGTGAACAGGGTTGTCTATGATGTCAGTTCTAAACCCCCAAGTACTATTGAATGGGAGTAGTTTACCTACTTTCTTTTGAAAAGAAAGTAGGTAAAGAAACTTTAAACTATTCCTTATTCCGTGCCGTGCACGGAATAAGGAATGATTGCAATTAGAAGATTTATATTGGATTTATATAATAGGATTAAAATCCCAAATTTTTGGGATGAGAAATGGTTTGAC
>JAUVVT010000392.1 GCA_030604505.1 bacterium
CAAAAATGTTCCGATTACAAAAAGTAAAAATCCAAAAAAGAAAATTCCCAAACTTACCTTTCCAATTTTAGTTTTTGGTATAATATAATATTCGTCGCCGGATTCTATTTCTTCTCTGGAAGGTTTTCTTGCGTTCCATATTTTTTCAATTTTTTCCGATGGTTTAGAATCGGTTAATTTAGTTGCAATCGGGCAGGCAGCTAAAGCGATACCGGCTGATAAGAATGTGGTCAGATTATTGCTGAGGTCGAATCCAAACCTTGCAACACCTGCCGACGCTGCAGCAATAAAATATGCCCATAAAGCCCCTTTTTCAGTGGCTCCTTTCCAGAGCAATCCATAGACAATTGCAATAACAAAAAGAGGCATATCGATAATTCCGATAAGTGTCAAATATGCATTAACCGCACCACCCAATTTGGGAACCGCAAAAGCAAACACAACCATCATAACTCCTGCAACTACTATTGCTATTCTTGACATCCTTAAAATATCCTTCTTTGTCGCATCCCTTTTTAACAAAGTTTTATAAACGTCATTTGTAAACAATGTTGCAGCAGCAACAAGATTTGCATCGATGGTTGACATCTGCGAAGCCATAAGACCGCAAACTGTAAATCCAAGAACACCGGGGACCATATAACTTGCAAGTAGTTTTGGCACTGCAAGGTCGATGTTTTCCAGTCCGGGGATGAGAACCCTTGCACACAAACCCGGAGCAAAGATGAGAAAATTGAATGCAGTCAAAGCAAGACCGCCAAGAATTACACCTTTTGCAACAGTTCTTATATTTTTTGCACCGAATGAAGCCTGAAGCATTCCCTGGTCGGTACAAGCCCATTGAAGTCCCAGAACAAATATTGCGAACGTAAACTGCCAGCTAAACGGACCGGATTGAGCAACTATATGCAGATGACCTTCGGGGAGTTTCTCTATTAATCCGGGCAGCCAACCGCTGGCACTCATTACTATCGGAACCAATACCAATGAACCCGCAAGCATCATTAAGAATTGTAAAACATGGGTTACGAATATTGCAAACATACCTCCAAGATAGGTGTAAATTACAGTAACTACGGACAATACGGCGAGCCAGAAAACAAAAGAGTCTATTCCTGTTATGCCCTGCATTAGGGTAACACCAGTATAAATAACCACTCCCAGCCAGAAACTTAATCTCAATACCCATAATACTCCTATCAATCCTCTTAATCTCACTCCGAATCTCATTTCAAGATATTCGGGAATTGTATTTATTTTCAGTCTTCTCAATATTGGTATGACAAAAAGTCCCGCAAAAACAAGTGCCATATTACCGGTCCATTCGTGCCAGATTATAGAGATTCCATATTGATATGCAGAGCCAGCTTCCCCGATAAAATTATACAAATTCATATTTGTCGACATCATCGTGGCTGCAAGTATGAAAGGAGTCAGGGTTCTTCCGGCTACCTGAAAATCATCGGCTGAACCTATCCATTTGTAAAAATATTTCCCAATGCCAAACATTATTACTATAAATATGACCAATATTACCCAATCCACTGAATGCATAATAATCACCTCTATTTATCACATAAGGATTTAAGAATAAATTTTTTAATAAATTTAAGAAAAGTTTTATCAGAGAATTGAAAAACTTTTCATCAATGCCAGTATGTCCGGGGATAAAAGATTGTTTTTTACAAAAATATTGAAATTAAATTTATTGTTATTTTTTTTTATTGTCAAGAATTTTTATTCGCAGCTTATCCTTAATACCTTGATACCATTTATATGTACTGTCCAACTTATTATAATTTATGGTATTTCCATTTTCCACTGATGAAATTAATAAATAAAACCGTATCAAATCCAATAAAATAGGCAATCATAGCAATCCAGCTTCCTGTAATACCAAATCCTGAAAAAATTCCGAGAAGATATGATAGCGGTAAAAAAATCAGCCAGACAAACAATGTTTCCGAGATGCCGACAAAAAAGGTTTTCCCGGCTCCTTCCAATGAACTTGATAATATGATTCCGAATGCATCAAAAAATTGGATTACTCCAAGAATCCTCAAAACGATTATTCCGTTTCTAATAACTTCTGAATCTGAAGTAAAAATTTCAATTATCCATTTTGGACAAGCAATAAATATTATTCCAATAGTCCCCATTATTATCAAGGATAGCTTCATAGATTCCCATCCATATCTTTCGGCAAGTTTATAATTGTTCGCACCTATCGATTGACCGACAAGTGTCGCGGTCGCGACTCCGATTCCAACTGCTGGCATCCATGATATTGATGTTATGGTCAGACAAATATGACTTGCGGCAAGCTCTTCTGTCCCTAATAATCCAATAATTTTTAAAAATATCGTATATCCTGAAATTATAAATAAGTTTTTCAGTGCAATCGGATATGACAATCTTAATAGTTTAACCAGAATATCCAAATTTATATTTAATTTTCTAATATATAAAAATCTTTTTCTATATTTTCTTTTACGTGATATGATTATTATTACAATAGCTCCGAGATATGTACTGATAGTTGACGCATAAGCAGCTCCTGTTACTTCAAGCATTGGGAAACCGAATTTGCCGAAAATTAAAATATAATTCAGAAAAATGTTCAATATATTTACAATGAGCATTACATACATATGAATTCTTGTGATTCCGATTCCATTAAAGAACCCGGCAAAAACAGATATCAAGGTAAATGAAAATACCTCAAAAATACGTATTTTTACATATATACTGCCCTTTTCATATACCAGAGGGTCTTCTGAGACAAAATTGAAAATATTTTCACTTTCGATAAAAAATATAGTGCCGATTATAATCGTTATAATTACTGAAAAAATAAATGCATTGTTGAGGATCAATCCACATTCTCTGTAATTACCCTCGCCATAACTTCTTGCAGTCATAATTTGAGTTCCCACTCCAAGCGAAAAAAACATATAAATAATAATCCACACAGTCATACTTCCGAGCCCCACAGATGCTATAGAAACAGGTCCAAGCCGCCCAACCATTAAAGTATCCACAAAGCTTAATAATGTCCTTGAAACCATTCCAGCCATTACAGGATACGAAAGCCGAAGAATAGTATTCTTTAAGTCGTTATTGAAA
>JAUVVT010000160.1 GCA_030604505.1 bacterium
GTAATATGATCAGGTCGTGGACCTGACGGGGGAACAAGCCCCATAGGACCTGTTTTAAACTTGCGGTCTTCAATAATCGCAAAACTTATTCTTCCTAATGTCATAGATGTGTAATAAACACCTATTCCCTGCTCAATAGGTGTCGGGTCATAGGGGTCGGGCAGATGGCTTGTTTGTGCTCTTTCGACCTCTTTAACATATTCAACGGGAGCAAGATATCCTCCGTCGGGTCCGCCACTGACAACGGATTTTTTGCCACCAGCACCCCATAGATTTCCTTGACCAACATCGTGGTCATCCGGTATGGTAATAGTCGGGATGTTTCTGATTGCTTCTCCAAAATCCCTGCCAAATTTGAGCCATGCGGCATAGTGTCTATTGTGGTCGTAAACCTGGTCTCCGGAGAAGAATAACAGGTCTGGTTTCAGTCTTTTGATGTTCTCAACAATATCGACTTTGGGTATATCGCCACCATGTTTTGGATTAATAGAGTTTCCTGTAAACGCAACCATAGTAATGATTTCTTTATCGACAGGATCTTTGAGAATAGTGCCCGTATAGAATGCGGATTTTCCGTGTGCAACGCGGTATTCTGTATCTTTTGACGAATCCCAGTTTTTAATCCGAAAGGGTGCAGTCCAGCCGGGATTGACAATCTGAGTTTCTGCAATTTTATTCCATTTTCCATTTTTTTTGATTTCCAGGCGAACTGTTTTATCGTCATTTTCATCAAGGGGATAGAGTTGTGCCGTCAGTTTTAAAATATTGTTGTGAACGGTGTATAAGGCAAAGCATATCACTTTGTCTTTAGAGACTTTCGGAATGGCAAGAATATCGGTGGTTTTCACCTGAGCATTTACCGCCGCTGATGTAAACAACAGCATACAAGCAATTATACCTGTTATAAATTTCCTTTTAAATGGTTTCATATTTTTTAATTCCTTTCAATTTATTATTTTTTAAAATATTACATAACGGTTAATCATATCACATGTAAAATACGCTTTGAAAAACTGTAGAGAAGAAACTATAAAATTATACATAAAAATTTTCTGACGAAATAGCAATTTTTATAAGTTGTATTGTTGGGTTTGCACTATGCTTTAACTAACGATTATAATATATAATCCTTCAATATTGACGGATTTGTTATAAAATTTGTAAAAAAAGTAATATTATACTTTAGCTTTCGAATATCCTTGTTTGGATTGGTTTCATTCCGGGAGGTTTCGGCATAAACATATTTTCTTGAGTTAAACCACACATCTTTGCTGTCTTTAAGCAGTAGTCCAGCTTTCCAAAATTCTCCTCGTGATAATTTGAACCAAAAGAAAATTTTGCACCCTCCGTCTTTGCAATATTTATAAAAGATACTTTTGGTATATTGTACCTGGAGTTTATCTCAATTGCAACATCATACTTTACTGCTGCTTCTATCACTTTTTTCATTCGATCTTCAGTCCAGAGTTTTTCATATTCATCTGCTATACAATGAGGAAGAAAAGAAGGATTAGCAAAAATGTCAATTGGCTCACAAGAAATTACCTTAACGTTGAAATCGACATACCGGTCCATAAAATCCTGTTTATCTTTTATTTTCACTTCCTGAGGTATCCACAGATGAACCAGCCTTCCATCCTTTTCGGGAAATGTAAGTGCATCGGATAAGACATAATCGAGTTGAGCAACAACCTCTTTTGAAAAACATTTCATCCAATCGAGTCCCTCTGCCTGCATACCTTTAAATACAGGATATCCATCTAATCTTTCAATGTAATGCTTTATCTCTTCATCATTTTTCATACCCCAATTAAATCCACCATGCTCAACTATTCCGAATTTGACACCTAACGACTTTGACAGTTCTACTGCCTGTTCAACTGTCATTCCTTCTTCGAGATGAATGTGATAATCAATAAGAGGAAAATCTAATTCACTTGCCGCTGATTCGTATTTTGAATTATTTTTTGAACAGCGGAATATGATTGAAAACGCTGTTACCAGGGCTGCAGAACTACTTAAGAAATCACGCCGGGAAATCTTACTATTTTGACATTTAACATTTTTTTTCTGTTCTCTCATATCAATATTCCTTTAATATTTAAACGGAAATTTTTTACATTACTAATATAACCATGAAGGGCACGAAGAAATACATACAGATTAGTTAAATCCGCTTTAATCCCTCTTAGTCTCTCTTTGCTAAAGGGGTAAATTATCTTCAACTTTTGACATACATCTTCTTTTAAAAGCTGAATAGTGCATCAACGAATCTTTTTGGTTCAAAGATTTCAAGGTCAGTTACTTTTTCGCCAATACCTATATATTTAACCGGAACTCCTAATTCAAGTTTTATAGGTACAATGACTCCACCTTTTGCTGTTCCATCGAGTTTTGCCAGAACAATTCCTGTAACTTCGGTTGCTCTTAGAAACTCTTTTGCCTGACTGATTGCATTCTGTCCCATATTCGCATCAAGAACTAACAAGATTTCGTGTGGGGCATCAGGAATTAATTTTGCAATAACCCTCTTAATCTTTTTCAGTTCCTCCATTAAATTAACTTTTGTATGTATTCTTCCGGCAGTATCAATGATAAGGACATCAATGTTTCTGGAGACAGCGGCTTTGATGGAATCATAGACGACTGCAGCCGGGTCTGTACCCTGCTGTGTTTTGACTATATCAACTCCGGCTCTTTTACACCAAATATCAAGCTGTTCCACTGCTGCAGCTCTATATGTATCTGCTGCTGCCAGCAAGACTTCTTTCTCTGAATTTTTGTAATAATATGCAAGTTTGCCTATTGTTGTTGTCTTTCCTGTTCCGTTAACTCCAACTACAAGAATAATCCAGGGCTTCTTTATTGTTTCATATTCAAATAATTCATTATCGTCTTTTAATATTCCTAAAATTTCTTCTTTTATAATTTTAAATACATCATTTGAATCATACTCTTTACTTAACTTATATTTTTCTCTGAGGCAGTCAATTATTTTCATACTTGTAGAAAAACCGATATCCCCCTCGATTAAAATCTGTTCGATATTTTCAATTGTTTCTTCATCAATTTTTCTTTTTTTGCCAATTGCACCTGCAATTCTGCCTAAAAAACCTTTTCTGGTTTTTGTAAGACCGTTCTTTAATTTTTCAAAATTATCAGCCATTTTGCCCCGAATTATTTAACCACGAGGAACACTAAGTAAAACATTTAACCCGAAAATTCATAAAAAGACACAGGTTTATTAAATTACAAAAGTAAAAGAAAAATTTGTTAAGTTTTTTAAAATTTAATCATTCTTCTTATGCTTCGTGTCCTCTGTGGTATTATTATTTTTTTTGAAATTTAAGTAGATTTTTCTTCCATAAGAAATCATAGAAAGTATTATAAAAAATGTTCCGAGATAAATCAAGGGTAATTTTAAAAAATCTAAATCGATAATATAAGCAGCGGCTGATGAAACAATAACAGTAAAGGTTACTTTTCCAATCATGTTTGACTGCGCAATAAATTTTTTCTTTTTTATAACAATATAACCTGCGATAAGAATTAACAGGTCTCTACCAATAATCAGAGCAGTAAACCAAATTGGAAAATTCATTTTTATTGCCAGAAAAATTGCTACTATGTCAATAAACAGCTTATCAGCAAGAGGGTCCAGTATTTTGCCTGCGCCTGTTATCTGATTTAATTTTCTTGCAAAATATCCATCAAAAAAATCTGTCAGCCCTGCTGCTATTATTAAGTAAAATGCAATTAGATATTCTCTACTGTTTAAAAAATAGATGACAGGGATAATTAATAATATCCTGATTATGCTAAAAATATTTGGTATGGTAAACATATTTTGATTTACGATTTTAGGAGTTTATAAAACTTAAAATTTATCTTTTGTTATTTATAAATCATTTATTTAAATACTTTCAAAGCATCGATAACCAATGGTGGATGTTTTTTTAGTGCGCCGACAAAGATATCTTTTATTGTCAGGTTTTCAGGAGAAGTTTCATTAAATGATTTTGCTATTGCATTGAGAGATTTATCTGAGAATCCAAAAATTACCTTTTTCATTCTATAAAATTTTTTATTGATTTCACCTACGGTATTGTTCCATTGTTTGGGATATTCTCTCAGCATTTTTTCACTGAAATCCTGTTTTAAAACTGCTTCTGCGGCGACTTTCCCGGCAATCCTGCCAGCTTTCATAGCATTTACAATACCACCACCTGTGACAGGATTTGCCTGATGTGCCGCATCTCCAACAAGCATTAATCCATCTGCTACTATTCTTTTCAATCCTTCAGCACATGGGACACCCCCTGCTAATCTTGTAAGTATAGAAGCGTCAGGATAATGCTTATTCAGAAATTCATTTAAATAATCAAGCGGTGATTTTCTTTCTGGATTTTTTGTATATATTCCGGCGATACCGACGCCGACATTTGCAAGGTTTTTACCTTTTGGAAAAACCCAGACATATCCTCCGGGGGCAATCTTTTTTCCGAAATAGAAATCAATTTTATCGGATTCTATCTTTTTACTCGAGATAGTTGCCTGCACACAGGTCTCGATATCGCGGAGTTTGATGTTGGTTTTTATACCACACCACCTTCCCACTCTCGATTCAACTCCGTCAGCACCTATTACAATATTTGACCTAATAGAGAACTTTTTTCCTAAATATTCGCACCTGACTCCGCTGACGGTTCTATCATTAATAATAATTCCATTCACATACATGCGTGTCAGAATTTCGGCTCCCATTTCTGAAGCCCTTTCCGCCAGCATATAGTCAAAAACTCTTCTGTTAAGGATGTATCCGGCTTCTTTGTTTTTTACCGTAACTATGTTTCCATCCGGAGCAATCAGTCTGTATGTATTAATTTTGTTTACAGCCCATTTCGGGTCAGGATTCAGAAACTCTTTTAATCCGGCTTCACCTACACCCTCTGCGCATCTTACGGGAAATCCGATGTCTCTTTTTTTTTCCAGCAATAATACTTTTGCCCCCCCTGATGCCGCATAATAAGCGGCGGTCGTTCCACCCGGTCCACCACCTACTATTATTACATCATATTCTTCTTTCATTTTCTTTCACAGCTTTATAAGGACAAACATAGACACATAATTTGCAATCTGTACATCCTTCAAGAATTTTTATATTATTCTCTTTCAATTCTATTACATTAGGGGGACAAACAGAAACACAAATCCCGCAATAATCACATTTATCTTCAATAATGTATACCATAATAATAAAGACAGTACTAACAGGACAATATAGGATTAGCGAATAATATTTAATCAAAATAATAAATTTAATCCTGTTTATCCCGTAAATCCTGTCAGAAAAATATTTTATTTCATCTTAACAAAGATTTGATATAATTCTTTAAAAAAACGGAAAATCCCCTTTATCGGTAAAAGGGGAGATATTAAATCAATATTGATAAAATAATCTCAGAAGAAACTTGATTTAATAAGATTTAAAAGGATTAAAAATACAGCAATTGGTGAGACATATTTGATTAAAATATGCCATAATTTTCTAATTTTGAAATGAGGATTACCGTTGGCAATCTCATCTGAAGCAAGATGCACTCCCCACCACCATCCGACAAAGACCGCAATAAATAAGGAACCGATAGTCAGACTGTAACTTCCGAAGACCGTACTCATAAATGACAGGAAATCTCCGCCGTATAGGGGA
>JAUVVT010000345.1 GCA_030604505.1 bacterium
CCGGTAGAACAGGATTTTTCGCAGGAAATGAACGGGTTGCTCCTTTCCTGTGAACACACAAATTCATCTTTTTTCCTTCTACAATGTGCTCTTCAACCTTTGCAGTATTATGTGTAACATCATAAATCAAATGCATGCCTATCTTTTCTGCGCTCATCCCTAAAACCTGTTCAAAACACCTCCTAACCCAGTGCATAATACACTGGCGGTTTGCATAGGCATAATTAGCCGCCGCCTTCATCGCCGCAAAGTATTCTCTGCCTTCCGGAGAGCTGAAGGGCGCACATGCAAGCTGTCTGTCAGGCAGTTCAATCCTGTATTTCGAGATGGCTTGACCCATCTTAACAAGATAATCATCACAAACCTGATGTCCGAGTCCCCTCGACCCACAGTGAATCATCACGCAAATATTTCCTTTAAATATCCCGAGTTCCTCTGCAATATTCTGATTAATAATTTCATCAACAACCTGAATCTCAAGGAAATGGTTGCCGGAACCCAGAGTCCCGAGCTGGTCCCGTCCTCTCTCAAATGCTCTTTGACTTACCGCAGAAAGGTCAGCACCATCCAATCTTCCATTATCTTCGGTAAAATCCAAATCTTCCCTCCAGCCGTAACCATTATCGACAGCCCATTTAGACCCCTCTACCAGCACTCTCTGCTCGTCTTTGCCCGACAATTTTATCCTTCCCCTTGAACCGACTCCACAGGGCACCTCCCGATAAATCACTGTAATAAGCTCTTTTATATGATTCTTTACCTCCGAATGGGCAAGGTCGGTTCTTACCAATCTTACACCGCAGTTAATATCCGAACCAACACCACCGGGAGAAATAATCCCATCATCGAGATTTGTGGCAATTACCCCACCAATCGGAAGACCATATCCCCAGTGTATATCCGGCATCGCCATTGAATATCCTACAATACCCGGAAGGGTAGCAGCATTCTTAACCTGTATCGGTGCTTCATCAGAAAATATCTGCTTAAGCATCTTCTCATTAGAAAATATTAATCCGGGCACACGCATATTCCCGGTTTTAGGTATCATCCATCTATAATCATCAATCTTTTCCAAATCTTTATATAAATCATCTGCCAATTTTTTTATCCTTTCTATAATTACAAAGTATAAAATTTTTCCTCGTATGAGGAAAAATTTATCAGTAAATTTTCTTGCTTACTTCTTTTCTAAAAAGAAGTAAATGTCTTCTTTATTCTTTCATAATATTGTTCATATTCGGAAATAATTATATCGATATCAAAAAAATCAACCGCTCTCTTTCTTGCGTTCTTACTTAAAAAATCCTTTAAATCCTTATCCGACAATATTTCAATACCCTTTTTTGCCATACCTTCAATATCACCCTTATCAATTAAATAACCTGTCTTTTCCGTGATAAGTTCCTTCAATCCGCCAACATCGGAAGCAATAACGGGCACCTCACAGCTCATAGCTTCAAGTGCTGCAAGCCCGAAACTCTCGGTCTCACTCGGCATAAGAAAAAGGTCAGATACAGACAAAAGGTCAACTATACCCTCCTGTTTACCTAAAAATTTTACCTTATCACATATATTCATCTCCCTGCACATCACCTCCGCTTTAATCCTGTCCGGACCATCCCCTATCAACAGCAGGACCGAATTAATCTTTTCCAATATAATCTTAAATATTCGTATAACGCTTTCAATTTTTTTGACCGTCCTGAAATTTGTGATATGCGAAATAACCTTCTCTCCTTCAGAAGCAAACGTTTTTTTCAGTTTATCATTTTTTACTCTTTTGAATAACTTTGTATCAACAAAGTTATAAATTGTTTGAATCTCCTTTGAAATGTCAAATTCTTTATAAGTTTGCCTTTTAAGATAATCGGATACGGCAGTAACTCCATCACTAACCTCGATTCCAAACTTTGTCACCGGCAGAAATGAAGGGTCATTACCAACAACAGTTATATCCGTTCCATGAAGAGTGGTTATCAATTTTACATCCCTTTTATTGGTAATCTTTTTTGCTATAAATCCGCTAATAGAATGCGGAATACAGTAATGGACATGAAGAATGTCAATATTTTGATACTCGATAATCTCGACCATTTTTGACGCAAGCGATAGAGCATACGGCGGATATTCAAATAACGGGTACGAGGGAATCTCAACCTCATGAAAATATGTTCTATCATAGGATGCTGTGAGTCTTGAAGGCATTTTGTAGCTGATAAAATGAATTTCATGCTCTCTTGCTGCCAATCCCTTTCCAAGCTCAGTGGCAACTACTCCACTTCCTCCATAAGTCGGATAACATACTATCGCTATATTCAAAGTTTCCTCTTTATTTTTTAATTAATTCATAAGCTTTTTCAATAACGCTTTTCATTCCATCGACCACATCATACCTGTTGAGTTCATCCATACCAGCCAGCACTAAATCTTCTGCATCCGAAGATGCCTTCATATCTCCTGAAATATATTTACAAAGATAATCAAGAATTACATAATGATAAACAATCTTTCCTTTATTATCCTTAAACACCCTTTCAATTATATCAATAAGTTCCTTAACTTCCACATTCAGTCCGGTCTCTTCAAGAATTTCCCTTTTTAGACCATCTTCAATCTTTTCTCCAAGATTTATCACACCGCCGGGAACAGACCACTTACCCCGTTTTGGCTCCGTCTTTCTCTTTATCAACAGAACCTTTTTATCTATTATTATAACACCACCCGCTGATAAAATCGGAAAATCTCGATACTCTCTACTCAATTATGCTATTTTTTTAATAGTAATTGCAAGTTTTCCCCGCCAAAGGCGGGTCATTCAGATTACTTACTTCTTTTTCAAAAGAAGTAAGTAAAATATAGTTAATAAAAGGCTTAAAATCAATAGAATTTGCGAAATCTAAAACAGGTTACACTGCCCAATCGGGTAACATTTCAGGGGATATTCCAAGAATTGGAAAAATTATATAGTATAATAGTAAAGGTATAATTATACAACCTATAAAATTTAATATAATCCCGGCTTTTACCATATCTGGCATCTCTATATATCCGCTTGAAAAAACAATAGCATTAGGGGGAGTTGCCACAGGGAGCATAAAAGCAAGTGAAACAGAAATTGTTACAGGTATCATTAAGATATAAGGATGAATATTCAAAAACAAAGCAAGACTTGCCATAATAGGCATAAAAATTGTGGATGTTGCAGTATTTGATGTTATCTCTGTGAGAAATATTCCAACGAAACATACAATAAATATAATTAAAAATATATTTAAACCCGAAAAAAACTGCATGCCCTGTCCAATCCACTCCGAGAGACCCGTTTCCTTGAAGCCGGATGCCAGCGCAATCCCGCCGCCAAACAATATCAATATACCCCACGGAATTCTCTTTGCGTGTTCCCAGTCCAATAAAAACTCTCTCTTTTTAAGATTTGAAGGTATCAGGAAAAGTAATACAGCAGAAAAAATAGCAACAGTTGAATCATGAGTATACTCACTTATGCCCAATAAATTGCTCCAGCCCGGTATTTTTAATGCC
>JAUVVT010000013.1 GCA_030604505.1 bacterium
ATTTGATATCAATTTCAGCCTGCCCGGCGGTTCCAACTTCGTGATGCTGAACTTCGGTTTCAATTCCCACCGCTTCCAATGCTAAAACCATCTCGGTCCTTAAATCCTGATAACTATCCATTGGGGGTACAGGGAAATACCCTTCCTTATACCGGGGTTTGTATCCAAGATTTGGGTTCTCACGCTTCCCTGTATTCCAGAAACCCTCCACAGAATCAATATAGTAATAACCGGAGTTCGGAGTCTGGTCGAATCTTATGTCATCAAGTATATAAAATTCAGCCTCAGGACCAAAATATGCCGTATCTGCAATCCCGGTCGATTTCAGATATTTTTCTGCTTTTTGTACAATATACCTCGAATCACGTGAGTAAGGTTCAAGTGTAATCGGGTCCTTTATATTGCAAATGATGTTCAATGTTTCGTCTGCAGTAAACGGGTCAAGAAAATATGAATTTGAATCAGGAATAAGAATCATATCACTCTCCTCAATAGTCTGAAAGCCTCTTATGCTTGAACCATCGAATCCAATTCCTTCTTCGAATAATTCTTCAGTCAAATCGCGAACCGGTACGGAAAAATGCTGCCAGAGACCGGGAATATCCATAAACTTGAAGTCGACAATTTTTATATTTTTCTTCTGTGCAAATTCAATCAATTCTTTTGGTGTCATCTCTTCTCTCCTTTTGAATAAAATAATGAATATTGTAACAAAAATGTAAAATTTACACTAATATTACTATAATATAATAAATTGTTGTAATATTTGTGTAATATAAATGTAATATTTATGTAATATTTTGGAATAATCGTAATTTTTGGTATGCTATAGTAGGATTTTAATTTAGATTGAATTTGTAGCCAACTTTTCGGATGGTTTTTATTTTTGAGGCGTATCTTTTCCCGAGTTTTGCTCTTATTCGTCGTATATGGTTGTCTATGGTTCTTGTCTCCTGGTCAAAATCGCACTTCCAGATTATATCCAAAAGTGAGTCCCTGGAAAAAACCTTACCCTGATTTGAAACCAGAAGTTTTAATAGTTCAAATTCTTTATAAGTTAGCTGGATGGGTACATCTTCGGCGGTTACTTCATAACTTACAGGATTTATTACAAGTCCGTCTGCCTCTATAATTTTTTCATTAATCTTTGGTTTTTCTATTTTTAACATTTTTTTTATGCGGAGGTCAAGCTCAGGAATGCTTATCGGAGCTAAGATCAGCTCATCAATTTCTGACATAAGTTCAAACTTTTTCAATTTATCTTCAGATGTTATTGTTAAAATTTTTGAACCTGCTATCCTTTGATTTGTTGAGAATTCTTTTATTAACCTGTTTCCTTCTTTTAACAGTGAATTCAGGTCTAATATAATAATCTCCGGCTTCTCCGTTAATAATTTCTCTATTCCTTTTTTGTTATTTATAATAATCATTACATCATAATTCAGCTCTTCAAGATTATCATTGAGCATATTTCTCACTGCCCCGCTGTCGCTAATTATACATATCTTTATTTTTTCCATTATTATCCTATTTATATGAACTACTAACAGCTAATAGCTAATAGCTAACATCAAATAGCTATTAAGCAATTCGCAAATCGTAAATCTATTTATATCTATATTTATTAGTTATTGGCAGTCTTCTATCTTTTCCGAATGCTTTCTGTGTAATTTTGATACCAATTGGGCTTTGCCTGCGTTTATATTCGTTAATATCCACCAGTGTTATTACTTTGCACACAATTTCTTTATCGAAGCCCATTTCTGCGATCTCATCTATACCCTTATCTTCTTCAACGTATGCCTTCAGTATAGGATCTAAAATCGTGTAAGGCGGAAGACTGTCGGTATCTTTCTGGTCGGGACTGAGTTCGGCGGTCGGTTCTCTTTTAATGATACTTTCCGGTATCAATTTGGATTTTGATTTTTTATTCCTGTAATTTGCAAGCTCATAAACGGTGGTTTTTGCAATATCTTTGATTACAGCCAGGCCACCCGCAGTATCTCCGTAAAGTGTGCAGTAACCCACGCTTGTTTCACTTTTATTGCCCGTGGTTAATACCAGCCAGTTATAGTTATTTGCAAATGCCATCAGAATGTTTCCTCTAATTCTTGCCTGAAGATTTTCAATCACTATACCTTTTGCGGATTTAAGCTTCTTGGAAAGTTTTTCCTTGTATCCTTTAAGTATATCTTCGATTGGAATAATATAAAATTTGGTTCTTAGGTTTTTAGCAATCTTTTCTGCATCGCTCTGGGTTTCTTTTGATGATATCGATGACGGCAGTGAAACAAGAATTACATTTTCCCTGCCAAGCGCATCTACCGCGATAGCCGCGGTCAGTGCTGAATCAATACCGCCGCTGATCCCGATGATAACCTTTTTAAAGCCGTTTTTCCTCACATAATCATGCGTCCCTAAAATAAGTGCCTGATATATTTCTTCTAATGGTTTTTTTATCGGAGAGACACCCCATTTCACAGCGGGTTTTTTATTTATAATTTTCTTATTTGGCAGTTTTGTTACCTTTATCATTCTTTTTTTTGTTTTGCTTATAGTCTTCTTCTTTTGATAGTTCGCATAAAGTCTGTCGGAAGAAACGTTTGATAAGTCGAGGTCAACAGTTAGGAAATCTTCCTTAAACTGCCTGGCACGGGCTATCAGATTGCCCCTATTATCAAAAACCATACTTCCACCGTCAAATATCAGTTCATCCTGACCGCCGATAAGGTTTGTATATACAACTGCCACAATATTATCAGATGCTCTCGTAGACAGCA
This sequence comes from bacterium, assembly GCA_030604505.1. GTDB lineage: Bacteria > SM23-31 > SM23-31 > JAUVVT01 > JAUVVT01 > JAUVVT01. The sequence goes on from JAUVVT010000013.1 coordinate 2,781, forward strand.
TACTTTCACGTGCCTTTAGTTTTCCGGCTTGATAGGGTGAAGATGATAAATTTATTATCAACTCTGCACCACCACCAAACGCCTGAACCTCTGTAACATCACCCGGCACCCATATATCTTCACATACATTTACTCCAAATGTAATATCGTTAAGTTTGAAAATAGAATATTCATTACCCTGTTTAAAATACCTTTTTTCATCAAAAACACCATAATTGGGCAGACGAATTTTATTATGTATCCCTTCTATTTTTCCATTATACATAACAGCAGCAGAGTTGTAAAGAACATCCTGTTTATTAATAAATCCAACAACAGCAATAATTGAGCCCGTCTCTTTTGTAATAATATCCAGATATTTTTGATTTTCAGATAGAAAATGAGGTTTTAAAAGAAGGTCTTCCGGTGGATAACCCGATATGCTGAGTTCAGGAAAAACCGCTATATCCGCTCTTATCTTTCTTGCTTTTTTGATATTTTTTATTATTTTTCTGGTATTGCCCTCAAGGTCGCCTATAGTTGTATTTATCTGGCATACGGCTATTCTTAATGTTTTCATAATATAAACATTTTACTAAAATTTGTTTAAATTGTCAAGCCTTACTTCTTTTGAAAAAAGAAGTAAGCAAGAAAACTTACTTATAAATTTCCCCTCGTGTGAGGGGAAATTTTATAAAACAATCTATTTTTATTAATTTAGTAATATCTCCATTCTTTTCAAAGAAGTAAATTATTAATAGATTATGAAAAATTCTGATATATTTATAAATAAGATAAGAGAAGAAGCAAAAAAACTCGGATTGTTTAAGATTGGATTCAGTAAACCTGAAGAAATCAAAAAAGAAGGTGAACTTTTCAAAAAGTGGATTGATGATGGATTTTGCAGTGAAATGGATTGGATGAAAAATAATATTGAAAAAAGAATCAATCCAAAAATTTTATATCCCAAAGTAAAAACTATAATTTCGACGGCAGTTAACTATTTTTCTGATAACAGAAAAAAAAATATGCCTGAAACAGGTAAAATTTCAAGATATGCATGGGGTGAAGATTATCATATTATTGTTAGAGAAAAATTGATAAATTTACTTGATTTTATCAAGAAAGAATACAGAAATGCTGACGGCAGAATCTTTGTGGATAGTGCACCGGTAATGGAAAAAATCTGGGCTGTTAAATCAGGTATCGGATGGCTCGGAAAAAATTCTTTGCTCATAACAAAAGAAGCTGGCTCCTGGCTATTTCTCGGTGAAATCTTCCTTAATATCAAACTGAATTCCAGTAAACCGTTTATTCAAAATCATTGCGGAAAATGTGAAAGATGTATTAAAGCTTGTCCCACAGAGGCAATAGTTAAACCAGGTATAATAAATGCAGAGAGATGTATTTCATATCAGACAATTGAAAACAAAAGTGAAATCCCTTTAAATTTAAGACCACACATAGGAAATTGGATATACGGGTGTGATATTTGCCAGGAGGTATGCCCCTGGAATAAATTTTCAAAAGTTACTACCGAAAAAAGATTTTTCCCGAAGAAAATAGATTTGGATTTAAAAAAAATAAGAAAAATAAGCGAAGAAGAATTTCAGAAAAAATTCTGGAACAGTTCTATTAAGAGAATCAAGATAACAAAATTCAAAAAAAATATCAAGACCGCTTATGACTTACTTATTTTGAAAGACGACACAGCAAAAAATGGATTCCCGCCTTCGCGGGAATGACACTTTTTGACTTTTATGGACATAAATCCATATTTTACAATTGCACTTATTTCTTAAAAAATATTCTCAAACATACTAATTTTACTTTTTGCCGCATCATCTTGAAAAAGAAGTAAACAATCCGAAGGACCCGCCTTTGGCGGGGGAAACTATCTAATATGTTCTATTCATTGCGAGGCAATAAATAGAACATTGGCATAATTTTTTTTTACTTTTTCCTGAACCTGTCCCACAGAACGACCACGATTATAATTAGCCCGAATATCATTTGATTGACCGCATCGGATACGTTCATAAGTGATAGACCATTGTTCAGAACACTGATGATTAAAACGCCGAACAGAGTTCCAAAAACGCTTCCTTTACCACCCGCAAAGCTTGTTCCACCGAGAATCACTGCAGCAATGGTATAGAATTCAATTCCTGAACCAATATCAGGTTTATAAGAAAAAAACCTGCTCGTCTGTATAACACCTGCGGTGCCGACTAAAAATCCACCGATAGCATAAACTATAAGTTTATGTTTATCGGTATTAATCCCGGAAAGTCGTGTTGCTTCTTCATTTGCACCCGTTGCAATTGTATACCTTCCAAACCTTGTATTATTTAGAATTATGTGAAAAATCACAGCTATTAATACGGCGGTGAAGATAGGAAACGGGATACTCAAAAAACTGCCGTTCCCGATGAACGAAAAGGTAGGTGTGATTTCGCTCGATAAATTCAGCTCCCGGCTGCCGTCTAAATATAATGTAAGTCCTTTTACGATTGCAAACATTCCAAGCGTTACGATAAACGGGGGGATTTTACCTTTGACAATAATATATCCATTGGCAAATCCCACAGCAGAACTGGAAATTAAACCGATAAAGATTCCTGCTAAAATTTGAAGATAACCCTCCGTCCCTGAGAGTGCAAGCATCAATAAAACGATTGATACATTAGACAGCGCAAGAGACGCACCAACAGAAAGGTCTATTCCTGAAGTAATAATTATGAATGTCATTCCGATAGAAATTATTGTCAATACAGATGCATCGATAAGTATCTTCAGAATATTTTCATTGCCGAAAAATAAAGGAGTTGCATTATTCAGAAAGTATTCCAGAATTCCTATAACTATAAATAGAACAATTAAAATGCATCCAATCAACAAAATATTAAAATTGAATTTTATTCTGCCGATTTTCTTTTTCATTTTCTATCCACCGTTAAATTTTAAGGTAAAATTAAACTAAATTAAAAAAAATAATACCTTTTTGTCAAGTAAAAATAAATTATTCAATAATGGCTTAACTTAATAGTTGCGATATTTAATTATTTTTTTATATTATATAGCTGTAAATTTTACGTCTATACTTGAAAAAATTAAATATAAGAATTAATGTATTTAATTGATATGTGAATTAAATTTTTTATCACAGGAGGAGGAGATAATGTTTTTAAATGAAATGTTTGGTTTAAAGGGAAAGATAGCCGTTGTTGTGGGTGGTGGAGGGGTTCTTGCAGGTGTTATGGCAGAGGGACTTGCTAAAGCCGGCGCTGATATTGCAGTTTTAGACTTAAATCTCGAAAATGCGGAAAAAAAAGCCGAAGACATTCGAACAAAGTATTCCAATGCGATTGCTGTTAAATTGGATGCATCAAATAAAGACGATATAAAAAAGGCAGATGAAAAGATTATCGAAGAATTTGGCAGGATTGACATCTTAATAAATGCACCGGGGATTAACTCATCCACACCATTCTTTGAAATCGCTGAAACAGAATGGAGCAAAATAATTGACGTAAACCTGAAGAGTATGTTTCTTGCCTGCCAGATTTTTGCAGATAGAATGATAAAACAGGGCGAAGGCGGAAGTATTATTAATATTTCGTCAGTATCATCCGTTTTACCATTATCAAAGGTTTTTACTTATTCAATATCAAAAGCAGGAGTAAACAATCTCACAAGATTCTTGGGTAGAGAGTTTGCACCTCATAAAATCAGAGTTAATGCAATTGCCCCCGGATTTTTCCCAGCAGAACAAAATAGAAGGATTCTGACCAAGGAAAGGGTTGATAGTATAATGGGACACACTCCGATGAATAGATTTGGCGATCCGGAAGAACTCGTCGGTGCCACTATCTGGCTGGCTTCGGAAAAAGCATCGGGTTTTGTAACAGTGTCAATTGTTCAAATCGACGGCGGTTTCACAAGTGTAACTATTTAATAAAAAATATTTACGAATTACGATTTTGTATTTACGATTTACTAATTATTAGACCGATTTTAGTTTTTATCTTTTAGCCATTGGTCACTAGGTTAATAGAATAATGTATAGTTAATTTATCAATCGTAAATCTAAAATCGTATATTTTAAAAATAGAGAATCAGCAAATTTTCTTATCTTAATTTCCCCCTTGCAGAAATTTCCCAGTTTAATTCAACTCTGCCGTTTCTGATACCAAAAACCTCATTATGCATATTACTGGTTGTGCAGCAGTGATTGGGGATTATAAGAAGTTTATCACCAACTTGAAATTTATTCCCGGATTTTGAAATATCGATAAAACCGTGTTCTTCGCTCAGTTTAGTGATAAACAAATTATCATAATCCGCAACTTTGCCAAATCCATAGCTTCCCTTTGGCTGTGCGGTATCACTCGACATGGTTTTTGAACCGGCATCTACAATAATTTGGTCCTTTACCGTCGTGCTTACAACAGTTGTCAATACTTTTAAAGCACAATCTCCTTCGTTCACACATCCAAACCGGGCTGTATTCATATCATTATATACATAAGCACCTGGCCTGATTTCGGTCAGTCCATTGAGCTTATGAGATATAAATGCAGAAGGAGTAGAACCCCCGCTTAAAACTTCTATCTCTATACCTGCTGAATTAAAAAGCTCATATATTTTATCTATATCTTCTTGGAGCTTTTTAACTTCTTCGCTTTCTAAATTGTCTGATAATCCTTTTAAAATATGACCTGGATAAATCATTACTCCTTTTAAATTCAATCTGTCCATATCCTTGATTTTTTTTGCAACATTCAAAACCTCACTGCCAATTTCCCAGCCGCACCGGTTCATACCTACATTAATTTCCAAAAGTATTCCAATTGTATTTCCTGTCTCCTTCGCCTTTTTTGATATTTCTTCAGCCACTGTTTCCGAGTCGATTGAAACAGCAACTTTTGCCTTTTCTGCAATATTCATCAATTTTTTTAATTTTTCTTCCCCATACACAGGATAAGCGATTAATATATCCTTCATCCCGGCATCTGCCATTATTTCCGCCTCACTGACCTTTGCTGAAGAAATTCCAACTGCACCTGATTCTATCTGCATTTTTGCAATCGCAGGAATCTTATGAGTTTTTATATGAGGCCTGAGATTTATATTATGCTCATTACAGTATTCCCCCATTTTCTTGATATTCTTTTCCAGGATATCGAGATTTACTATAAGACACGGCGTATCAAGTTCCCACATATCCATAAAAATACTCCTTTTATTTAGTAAGATTATTTATCACAATAAATTTAATAATATTGAATATTAAATGCAAATTTTATATATTAAAGCAGAAACTTATAATGGAAGTGAATTTTTAAATAAGAATTTAATCAGTAATATGGAGAAAGAATGGAAGGAATCAAAACAATAGCAGAGCTAATGGCGGTATCGGCAAAAACCGCACCGAAATCTGCAGGGAAAGACTTTGTATATATAAAGATTATCGAAGGTGAAGATATAAAAAAAATGGCAGAGGCAATGTATAAATATGGAGAAGAATCGGGTAAAAAAAACTTTGACCGTGACGGGAAAAATGTTCAGGATTCTGCCTGTATAGTATTGATTGGAATAAAAGACGCAAAACATCTAAATCTGAACTGCGGTGCCTGTGGATTCGAAACCTGTGCAGACCGTGATAATTACAAACAGGTTGATGTCGAATTTATAGGTCCTCAATGTGCATTTAGACTCCTTGACCTCGGGATAGCTCTTGGTTCGGCAGTTAAAACTGCAAGCATTCATAATGTTGATAACAGAATTATTTATAGAATCGGAGTTGCTGCAAGGAAAATAAATCTCGTCGATTGGGATATAGTTATGGGCATTCCTTTATCGGCAACCGGTAAAAGTATATACTTTGACAGATAATTTATGACAATTACGAATTACGATTTTAGATTTGCGAATAACCAATTATTTAAAGCTAATAGCTAACGGCTGATGGCTATTTAACAAATTGTAAATTGTAAATCAAAAAGGGATTTTTATCTATGTTTGATGATTATAGCGAATTAACAGTAAACCGATACATTGAGACGCCGGAAAGCAGAGAAAAAGATTTGATTTCAGATGTCCTGAAAGATGAAATTGAAAAAGATAAAGATGAAGACTTTTTTGACCTGGAATTTCTCTCCCGGGTAAGGAGAGATATCGCTTCGGCGAGAATGGAAGAAAAGGGATTAAGCACTGTTTATACGGAAAAATTTATAAAGCGAAGATTATCATTTTTCAAGAGAATTTTAAAATTACTTATTGGGTGGGAAGAATTTACCGGAGGGGGGATAATACCGGAAGAAGAAATAATTTATAAAGAAGCCAAAAGGGCTGAATCCGTTGACCTATCCGCTTTGCTCGAGTTAGAACAGCAGCTAATCGAAAAACAGATAGAGCAGAAAAAACCGGCAAAAAAGGTTATAGAAACTGAAGAAACAGAAAAATTTAAGTTTAAGATTGACTTTAATCTTCCACAGAAAATATTCTTGAAATACAGAAAAAAATATCTCGGCAGCAATCATTTTTTAAATATTGATATAGGCAGTGATTCCATAAAATATTCTCATATCAGTAAAAAAAATGGTGAACTCATATTGGAAGATTACGGAATAAAGAAATTAAGATTGGCAGACGATGAATCACAGGAAGGTAAAAATACAAAAGTCAGTAATGCTTTGAGTTTATTAGAAATAAAAAGCTACATTAATATTTCAGATACCATTGTGACAATTTCTGATATTTCAAAGAAACTAAAAGTAGATAAATTTCCTAAAGTCAGTGAAAAAGATTTAAAGAATTTAATTTTATTTAATCTCAAGAATGACCGTAATGCTGAGTTTGGTGAAGGAGTTACATTTGAATATCAGATATTAGGTACCGAGATAGAAGAAGAAGTTGAAAAATATATAGTCTTAATAGCATGGACGCAATTGAGCGAGATTAATAATTATATATCCGTTCTGAAAGAATGCGGAATAGTACCGTCAAAGATTACTTTTTCGATGATGGGTGTTTTGGAGTATGTTAAAAACTTCGGGGAAAAATTTTCCGAAGAAGCCGGTATAATTATGGATTTGGGCGCTGTAAATACAACATTGGTTTTTTATGATAAAGGACTGGTAAAATTTATTAGAGAAATTAAATTTGGAAGCAAAGATTTTACAGATGCACTTGTTGGGAATTATATCGTGTCAAATAATGAAGTTGAAGTCGATTTTGAAAAGGCAGAAAACATAAAATATGATTTCGGAATCCCGCCTGCGGATAATATCGCACCCGCGTATGAAGGAATAACCTATGCTCAGTTACACCAGAAAATGAAGCATGTTTTGGAAAGATTTATTGTCGAAATAAATAGAACAATTAATTATTTTCGGTCAAATTTTAGAGGTGTGGAACTTCAGAAAATTTATCTTTCCGGAGGCGGTGCACTGATGCTGCATCTTGATGAATACCTTTCAGATGAGACAGGATTAAAAATAAGCAGATTGTCGGTGTTTGATAAAGTGAAAATTGGTAATAATATCTCAGATGGATACAATCTTTCACGGGAATATTATAAGCTGATTAACTCAATCGGAATAATTCTTGAAGACGTGAAAACTTTGAATTTTTTGCCAAAAAATTTAAAAGAATTGAGAAAAAGGTCAGTAGCAAAATTATTTTCCGTTATGGTTACAATCACTGCTTTTATAATCGTAGCAATATTTTCCTTAAATGCGTTTAATAATCTTAAAGACGTTAATAACATCTTAAATGAAGTAAAAAGGAAATGGAATTCATTAAATAATACGCAAAAGGCATATCTTTCTCTTCAAAATGAAAAGCAATCTTTATTAAAGATTCGAGAAGATTTTAAAATAAAGATAAATTTATTCTCCGAAGGCAATCAAGCTTTTAATATCTTAAAAATGGTAAGTAATCTGATACCTTCATCAATCACCGTCAACACCTTAAACTATACGGAAAAGGGTTCCGGCGAAAACGAAAACATTATTATTGAAGGAAAAATGACCGATAAAACAAAAAATAGAGATGATGAATTATACAACTTTTATTTAAATTTAGAAAAATCCGGCTATTTTTCGAATGTAATAGTTGAAAAAACTTCCGGAGAATTAAATGAATCGTCTAATTTACCCGACTTTATCGTAACCTGCTATCTGGAATAATTTTTTTTAATAGTATTAAAAAAGTCAAATATATAACCTATTTTTAAACAGTTTAATCAAAATGTAGGGATAGAACACTGGTCTGTTCTTTTAAGCTATTTGCTTATGTTATCACAAACAAACTTTATCACTAATAACCAGGGTCACACCCAATCCAAAAATTAATATAAAAAACAGGAGAAAGAAATTGAAAAGTATTGAATGGATAAATGGAAAGGTTAGAATTATTGACCAAACTAGACTCCCTGAAAATTTAGTATTTTTAGAAATTGATGATTATATCGAATTATGCGATGCTATAAAAAGATTAAGGGTAAGGGGAGCTCCTGCAATAGGGATAGCCGGTGCATTCGGAGTGGTTTTAGGAATAAAAAAAATGAATGAAGAAAAATTTAAAATAAATGATTATGTCAGTGAAGTCATTAAAAACATTCGTTCAATAAGACCCACCGCAAAAAATTTATTCTGGGCTTTAGACAGAATGTATAATAAGCTGAGTGCATTTTCCGGTGAATCTATGGAGAAGGTTAAAGAAGAAATACTGAAAGAAGCTTTAGATATATACAGAGAAGACGAGGAAATTAGCAGAAAGATTAGTGAGAACGGGTCAGAAATGATAAAAGATGAATGTTCAATCCTTACACACTGCAATACTGGTTTTTTAGTAACCGCCGGAATCGGAACTGCTCTCGGTATAGTTTATAAAGCAGTAGAGAAAGGGAAAAAAGTCAAAGTTTACGCAGATGAAACACGCCCGCTTTTGCAGGGTGCACGCCTGACTGCATGGGAACTGAAATCAAAAGGAATTGATGTAACATTGATTTGTGATAGCAGTGCCGCATTTTTGATGAAAAAAGGATTAATTGATTGCATAATTGTTGGTGCCGACAGAATCGCATCAAATGGTGATACAGCAAATAAAATCGGAACATATAATCTCTCTGTACTGGCAGATAAACATAATATCCCATTCTATATCGCAGCCCCACATTCTACATTTGATTTCTCTATAGAAACTGGAGACGAAATACCAATTGAAGAGAGAAAACCGGAAGAGGTCAGTATGGGATTTGGAAAAAGAATAGCTCCGGAAGATATTGACATATTTAATCCTGCCTTTGACATTACGCCGAATAATTTAATCACTGCATTTATTACTGAAGAAGGAATATACTATCCGCCTTATGGGAATTGGAAGAATTTAAAAAAATCTTGATTTAATCATTTTTTTAAATTATATTTGCACCTATAAATTTTTAAGCCGTTTTATTATTTTATGTTAATTTTAAGGAGAAAAAATTATGAAGAAATCTTTAATTGTAATTACGGTTTTTTCACTTTTTCTTGCTGTTTTTCTGATGTTCGGCTGTGAAACCTCCTATGTCAAAGGCGCAAAACTCTATATCGGGCAAAATAACTTTGAGAAAGCAAGAGAAAACTTGGAGAAAAATATAAAAGAATATCCAAGCGATCCAACTGCATATTATTGGCTCGGAATTGTTGACGGACAGGAAAGGAAATGGGATGATATGATTGAACACTTCGATCAATGTCTGGCTATAAGTAAAACTTTTAGCGGAAAAATTGCTGATATAAAAAAACAATATTATAATGATTTCTATAGTCAGGGTATCAATAAATATAATGACGTTGTAAAATTGCTGAAAGAAAAAGAGGTTGACGAGAACGAAATAAAAAGCATATTGAATAAAGTAATTGCAACTCAGGAAATGGCTTTAAAAATGGACCCTACGAGTGAAAAACCATCTGAAATCCTATCAAGAGCATTCTTACTCCTTGGTGAACAGGATAAGGCAAAAGAATTATTCGAAAGACTCCTTACTGAAAATCCAAACCACGCTTCCGCACTTTCTGTCTTGGGTAATATGTATTA
>JAUVVT010000400.1 GCA_030604505.1 bacterium
AAGACAATCTCCGTGAGAATAAATTAATTCGTCTGATGTTGGATAAAAATGTTAAAAATAAGGTTACATATATTCTCCTTTCGGGCGAGCTTAAATTGAAACATACTCTAAAAAGACTATTTAAAATAGTTTCAAATCAAAACGATGAAAGAGTCTGTATTATTGCAATTTGGGCTCTTGGCGAAATAGGTGAAAAGGATGGAGTGAATATTCTTTTGAACATGCTCAATAGTAAAAACAAAAATATTTATAGATACTGCAAATATGCACTAAAAAAGATTGGATATATTTATGAAAATGAATCCTTTAAAGAAAATGGAATTTCTGATAATAACAAAGATGATATTTATAAATATTCCGGCTTTACTTCAAGAGAAAAATTTATTAAGTATGTTTTAAAAGAAGATGATGAAGATATAAGGGTTTTGGGATTAAAAATTCTTGAAAAATATGATATCGAAAATAACCTGCCTCTAATACTTAATGCAATTGAAGATAAAAATACTGATGTAAGATATGAAGCCATTAGAGCTTTAGGAAACATTGAGTTTTCAAAAGATTCAACTCTCTTAATTGACATTGACAAAATGAAAAAAATATCTGAAGCTTTATATAAGATTTTAAAAAATGATACATCTATTTATGTTAAGAGGATAGCCGCAAAAACACTCGAGAAAATTATTAAATAAAATCTAAATTATTGAAAGGAGTGGAATATGAGCAAGAAGTTTAAAATCGGTATAATCGGAATGGGCATGATTGGTGAACATCACGCAAAAGCAATTGCTGAAATTGATGAAGCAGAACTTATCGCTATACAATGCAGAACTGCAAATAAAGGAGTTGAACTCTCAAAGAGTTTAAATGTAACGTATTATCCAGATTATATGGATATGGTTAATGATAAAAATATAGATATAATTGATGTTTGTCTTCCTTCGGGAATGCATATGGAGGCAGCAGTTAAAGCAGCAGAATCCGGAAAGCATGTTATTGTTGAAAAACCGATTGATATTACATTAGAAAAAGCTGATAAAATAATCAATACCTGCAAAGAATGCGGCATTAAACTTGGTATTATATTCCAGAGCAGGTTTGCCATTGCTAATCAAAAGCTAAAAGATGCAGTAACAAACGGTGAGTTAGGTAAAATAGTTTTGGGTGATGCATATATAAAATGGCATAGGCCTCAAAGCTATTATGATTCGAGAGACTGGCGCGGAACATTAAAAGGAGACGGAGGGGCTGCACTGATAAACCAATCGATACATACAATTGACCTGCTTCAGTGGTTTATGGGACCAGTAAAAAGAATATATGGGAAAATTGCCACACTTACGCATGATATTGAAGGCGAAGATGTTGGGACAGCTGTACTGGAATTTGAAAATTCTGCCTTAGGAGTAATCGAAGGCAGCACCTCTGTTTATCCCGGATATCCCCAAAGAATTGAGATACACGGTGCAAAAGGCTCTGTGATAACCGAAGCCGATGAAATAATAAATTGGGCTATTGAAGGTAAAGAACCTTTTAAAGCCGAAGAAGATAAAGGTCATGGTACCGGCGCCTCTGATCCAATGGCAATCAGCTTTGAAAAACACAGACGGCAGATTCAGGATTTTATAGATGCTATTAAAGAAGACAGAGAACCGCTCGTAAACGGAGAAGAAGGAAGAAAAGCACTTGAAATTGTAATTGGAATCTATAAATCCTCAAAGGAAGGTCAACCTGTCGACCTTCCTCTGTAAAGCAAAAAGACATCTTTTAGAAAAAAAGGCGTCCCATCCGCAGAGCAGATCCGCTTGAGCTGAAAAAACTTTATCCATATTCCTCATCCCGAAGCTTCGCGATGAGGAATATATTGATTATTTATTTTTTATTATATATTTTATAAAAAAATAAATTTAGTTCCAAGTAAAAAAATCATATTTAAAATTAGAGGAAAAAATCACAAAAACATTCCCCGCAAATACCACAATAATAAAAAAGGGTGAAACCGGTGATGATATGTATATTATAGAATCAGGAACTGCCGAGATTTCTCTGGAGTTAAAAAATGGCGATATTATACCTTTAACGAAGATAGGCAAAGGAGATTTTTTTGGAGAAATGTCTTTTTATTGTAAGGTGCAAGAGCAGCCACTGTAAAAACATTAATGGAGCTAAAAGTCCAAGTCATAAATAAAAACGATGTTTCCTCCGAAATTGAAAAAACACCTTCGTGGTTTCAAGAAATGGTTAAAAAATTAATTGAAAAAGTAAGATATTCAAACTTATCAATAATCCATCAGTCAGAAGCAAAGAACGAATTATTCCAAAGGGAACGCCTTCAATCAGCTATTGAAGTTGCTGGCGCTGCTGCTCATGAAATTAACCAGCCTCTGACAGTTATAATCTCATTCAGTGAGCTTCTAAAAAATGAACAGGATAATGAAAAAATAAAACATTATACAGAAGAAATAATCGAAGCGTCAAAAAACATCTCCAAAATCGTTTCTCAAATGCAGGTTATTCATAAATACGTTACCAAGCCTTATGTTGGTGATATTAATATTTTAGATATAGAAAAATCGTCTGATAAATCTGAACAATAAAACGCTGCAAATATTGTAAATAACAGACCTTTTGGCAATTACGTTACTTATAAGCAAAGCTTTCAATTTTTTAGTTGACTATTATTTCTTTTTAAGATAAATTAAATCAACTTTATCAAAACAACAGAAATATACAGGGAAAAGACAATGGGAAAAGGCATCTACATAACATCAACAAATCGCGGCAGTGGAAAAACAGCAGTATCTATTGGTTTAATTAATTCTTTTAAAAAGATAGTCAATCGAATTGGATTTTTTAAACCTATTGGCCAGAGATATGAAAGTTCAACCAAAATTGATACAGATGTTAAACTTATGAAAGATTTTTTCCAATTAGATGAACCTCTCGAAACAATGAATCCTTTCTCTATAAACGGGATAAGGGAATATATTATCAATAACAGACATAATGAATTATTATCGGAAATAA
>JAUVVT010000258.1 GCA_030604505.1 bacterium
CAATATTCAAATATAATCTATACGCCACCAAAAAATCCATTCCTTTATCAAATCCCATAATAATTTATATACTGATTCCCGACAGCTGAACTATTCAATTTTAATAAAGTCTGCACCATCGACAGGGAAACATATCCCCACAGCAGGTGGGAGATTTCTCGGTTCGTAGTAGTTTTTCTCTATTCTTGATATCAGGTTTTTAAATTTACTTTTGTCAACGAGTGCAGCTACATTCCCGCCCATACCTGCCCCGATAAGTCTTGCACCAACGACACCATCGATTTCAAGTGCGATGTCAACTAATTCGTCCGTTTCCGGACAGCTCATTGCATACCAGCCCGGCTGCTGATAGATTTTATATAATTCGTTATCTTTCTCTGATAAACCATTTTTAATTAATGAATCAATCAGCTCATCTGTTGCCTGAGTTCTGAATGAGACTCTCTTATCACCAACCACTTGTGTAACCCTGTCTCCATCGTGCGAAATATTCATCAATTTCCCGAACTTAAGCACATCACCATTTTTTAAAAATTCAGCTGCCTTCTCACTTCTTATACATTCCGAGATTCCATACAGGCATGCATCTCTCACCCAGTAACCTTCTTCCGGTTCATCATGTGTAGAAAAAAGCTTTCCCCAGATTTCTCTGTTCTCGGGAAATCGGCTGATTAATTCGTCTCGTGTTATACTTTCAGGAAGAGACTTTATCATAGAATATATTTTGCTGTCGGGCAGATTTAATCTATCAGGCGTAACGTCTCTGAGATATTTCATCTTATGGGATAAATTGGGATAAAAATTTTTCAGCAGTTGAAATCCAATTTCGTAATTTACTACTCCTGCATTAAACCTGCTCCGGGCATTGGCAGTTTTTCTTGCGGCAACCATTGAGTTGCTCAGAACAACACAATAATCTTTAGGAAACGGGGCATAACTGCCCGAAAATGGATTAAATGTTATATGAGAAATACTGTCTTTTTTCCCGATATACATAGCCGCATGGTCGCCCTTTCCGCCCCTTGTGCCCACATACCACTCAGCAGTACCGCAAAAATCGATGAAATCCTGGTCGCTGAATTGAATATTATTTATAGCCATTAATGCCAATACTGCTCCCACTACCAGTGAGGAAGACGATGAGAGCCCGACTGCGAATGGGATATTGCTGTTAATAACTGCATTGAATCCTGAAAGTCTGGAGAAATTGTTGTTCTCTTTAATATAATCCTGCAAATAGAGTGCAGCTGCCTGAAAATAATTAATCCAATCGGCTGCTCTTTTTTGCTCAATTCTTAATTCAAGCTGTTTTTTAGTCCACTCATCCCAATCGTCTATCTTTTTATCAGGGAGTAGTTCATTGATGGAAAACGAGCGTGATTTGAAATTGGGGTTACAATTGTAAATAAATATCTTATCGTCATTTCGGGGCTGAATTATCATAATTAGAGTGTGGATGGCAATAGGATTTACCGAGCCCATTCTGTGGTCAATATGCATTCCTAACAGATTGACTCTCCCCGGAATACGCAGTACTGCGGCCCTTTCGTTCTGTCCGTAAATTTCTTTTGAAAGTTCAAATGCTTTAAAAAATACTTCTTTTTCAGAATTGAAAATATCTACATCAGAGAGATAATCTTCTTCTAAATATTGAAATAACGATGCCGGTCTGTTCTCCAGCAAGTCCAGCCATTTTTCTATTTCAAGTGTATTTTTTGAAAGATTTTCAATATTTTTCATAAATCATTACATCTTTCTTTCAACAATGGTTTGAGACTGTCTTAGTTTAACAATACTCTGTTCGGGGAGATATCCCCTCCAGGCGGCATTTGCATATATGATGCAGTTTTTGCCAATAATTGAACCCGGATTGACCACAGCATTACATCCGATATCGGATGTATCGCCTAAAATAACACCGAATTTTAAAAGTCCTGTATCATAGATTTTACCATCGATTTTGACTTTTAGGGTTTCTCGAATCAATTTGGTATTGGCTATTTTTGCACCTGCTCCAAGATGTGATTTAAACCCGATGATGCTGTCTCCAACATATGAAAGGTGCGGGATATTTGCCCCGTCGAACATAAGTACATTTTTGAATTCGCAGCTATTTCCCATAACGGCGTTATCACCGGCAATCAGGTCGCCCCTGATGTACGCCCCGTTTCTAATCTGACAGTTTTTACCGATAATTGCCGGACCCTTGACCATTGCACCCGGCTCTACAACCGTTCCTTCATCTATAAAAACGTTCTCGTCCACCCACGCACCAGGCATAATCTCCCCCTTTATCTGCGGTTCAAGGTTTTCAATTATATAATCATGAATCTTTTTTATCACATCCCAGACAAATTCAACTCCGTCGAAAATGGATTTATGTTTGGTTTTGGATAAATCGAAGAATGTTTCGGGTTTTAACATTTGTATATCCTCCAAGTTAAAATTAGATATAAATAAAAGGGTTTTGTTGAAAATATTTACTATTCATCGAGTTTGCATTCTTTCAGCACTTCAAAAACCTGTTCATGAATGGATTGATTGGCAGAACATATAATATTCGACCGTTTATTTATATCCGCTTCAAAGACAGGGGGATTACCGTCATAATCTGTGAGTATGCATCCTGCTTTTTGGGCAACAGCGATGCCCGTATACACATCCACAAACGGCTGTTTATTGGCGATGTATATATCGACTCTTCCACTTGCAACATCGCAGAAGCCCGAAGGTCCTCCATTGGGATGAATAAATTTTACCTTTTGTAATAGGGGCTGAAAGTTGAATACAGCAGGATAAAGATAATGCGGTTTCATCAGGTATGTTTCAATAAATGCATCGGACAAACTGGATGTCTGAGCAGGTTTTATTTCTGAAACATCCGCTATTTTGAGGTTTTCAATTTTAGCAGTGTAGGCACCCTGACTGTCGCAAAAATCGACAGTCCCGGCTGCACAGTCTCCTACAATCGCAGTTTTAATAGTGCCGTCTGTAGAATATACCGCAAGTGTAGTATACCAGAATGCGGATATATCCCGCTTATAGAGAAGACTCCCGTCGAACGGGTCGGAAATAAAGTATACTTCTTCATCTAAATTATCAGGGCATGATTCGGTCTTTGTTAAATCCACTTTTCCAACCTCTTCAGAAAGAAATGTCCCGTAAATTCCCGTATCCTTAAGTTTTTTAATAAAGAAATCCTCTACTTCCTTATCTACTTTAAGGGTTTCCGGATCCCAATATCTGTAATCGCCGGTGCGAACATCCACTACACCTGTCCCTTTTGAACCAAGCGAATTGACAAGTTCAATAGCTTCTGCTATTATTGAAAGTCCGTACTCGGTCCATGGTTCAAATTTCGCTGCTGTTTCCATAGAATTTTCCTCTCCTTTGATTTTTCTGATTTTACTGATTATTATAATTTTTTTGATTATAACAAATATATTTTAAATAATCAATATAAAAAAGATGGCCGGTTTTTTTTCAGTGTTCTGAGGAAAATTTTTTGATATTTTGTCTCAATTTGTCTCATTTTTCGGGGAAAATGTGTTAAAAAGTCCCATTTTGTCTCATTTTGTGTCAATTTGTCTCACTTTGTCTCATTTTTCTGTAGATTTTTAATTTTTATTATTCATTGTTTTATAAAAGTTTATGTATCATTATAAGATTTATTTGTCTCAAAAAATGATGATTTTTTTTTAGCTGATACACCATAAAAATTAATAAAGCATTAAAAATCCGAGACTTGTCCCTGCAAAGCCGCCGCATAGTATTTCACAGGACAGGGACGTCAGAAATGTTATTATTTATAATAACACATTATAAATATAATAAAAAATATTTGAAAAGTCAAGGAAAAAATTAGTTTTATTACGAATATTTGGTGGGTGGGTATAAATGGTAAGGAATCAGGAAAAGGGCGGTTCGTGAACCGCCCTTTTTTAATGATGAAATTCCTGCCGTAAAACACCTATTTCCCTTGACAACAACCTAAAAAAATCATATATTTAACCAAAATACAATTACACAAACGTCCCGTCCTTCTGTACCCGAATCAGAATCCCTTTCGAAAACGCACTGATGTTCTAATTCACATCCGCTCCTGCACGGAACAACTACTGTGCAGTAAGCAATTTGAATTATTATATCACATTATATTTTCAAGTTCATGCAGTCCTCCTCGATTTTATTATATTCGATGGCTACTATTGACTTTTGTATAATTACAAAAAAAATAAAAATACTTGTATGATAAGCTTATAATGTTTATATTAGAAAAAATTAATAATTAAAATAAGGAGTGTTTATAGGAATATTTTTTTTAAAAGGAACAAATTATAATTTATAAAGTACTATAATCTTATTAATGTTTTGGGGGTATAAATGAAAATTGCTGCAATAATTATTGAATTG
>JAUVVT010000041.1 GCA_030604505.1 bacterium
TATTTCCATACTTTTTAAATGTTTTTATAGTTTAAAATCTCAAACCCTTTTAAAACATAATTTACCATTTCCAAATTCTGCCGTAAATGAATAAGATGTAGTATAAGTTTCTTTGCTTTCTTTTTCAAAAATAGTGCGTGCTGCAGTAAAATATTTTATCTTGACAATTATTAAATAATTTTTAGATTAATTCCATTAATTCATCATACTTTAACAAACCTCTTTACAGGAATAATTCAAATGCCGATATATGAATTCAACTGTTTAAATTGTTCAGAGAATTTTGAGGAACTTTTTCATAAATATGATATTTCAGATGAAGATATACATTGTCCCGAATGTGAAAGTAATAATGTAAAACGGATTATCTCTCTATTTTCATCACCCGGTATAACAAAAGAAGATTCCTGCAATTCGTGTAATGCCGCTTCATGCAGCTCTTGTTCAAGATAAATTATCTTATAAACTTCTAAGCATTTCATTTTAATTATATTGAAATCCCATCTTTAACTTCCCTCTAATTATACTCAGCATTTTCCAAGTATTACCAATACGTCAATCAATTTTTTATCTGTTGACATTAACAATTTGAAATAATATATTTTTAACATATCACAATATAAAAACAAAAAATTCTATGGAAAATAATAATAAAAATAATTTTCAAAATTCTCAAAAAAACAAAGAAAACAGAATTAAAGAAATTATAAAAGAAATCTTGGGTAATAAAGATTCAATTTTAGAAACTTCAAGCTTTTCAGAAACTGTTTACAGTCTGAATAAATTTGAAACACTGGTAAAAGATTTTGAAAAATATGACCGCAGAAAATATGAAAGCGAAGAAACAAAAAAAAGGTTTATAGATAAAAGAAACCCCGAAAAAAACAGGATAACTGCTTATCTGCTCGAGTTAATGAAAAATAAAATTACTTTTTTTGAAAATGAATTAAATATTGCAAGTACGATTCAAAATAAATTAATGCCTCAAAACATCCCGAACATTGAAGGATATGATATCCATGCATTATATTCCCCTTCAAGAGAGGTTGGTGGAGATTACTATGATTTTTATATCGCAAATGATGGGAATATATATTTTTTAATTAGTGATGTGTCAGGAAAAGGACTGCCGTCATCTCTCACTGTAGCAAGTATGAAAGCATATATCACAGCACAGATAGAAGAAAATAAACCAATTATAAAAATAATAAAAAACTTAAATAACTTCCTTAATGAGACATTAATTTCTGACAAATTTGTTACTATGTTTATTGGAAAATTAGACCCTATCGGCAGTTCAATATCATACATAAACGCAGGACATAATCCTCCTATAATTCTGAAAAACGGAAATGAAATGGTTGAACTAACCGAAGGTGGAACAATACTGGGAATGTTTAAAGATTTATCCTTTGATACCGGAAGCATACAATTCTCTGAAGATGATATATTAGCATTATATACAGATGGAATAACAGAGGCTTTTAATAGCTCAAAAGAAATGTTTTCAAAAGATAGATTAAAACATTTCATAAAAACCGAATACAATAAATCTTTAAAAGATATTGCTGAATCGATATTTAATGAAGTCAAGCTCTTTTGCGGCGAGAATACTCCACAGGACGATATAACATTATTATTCATCAGAAAAAAAAATCTAAATGAACATAAATAAAATATTCAGAAAAACCTTTTTTATAAAAAAATTAATAAAATATATACTTCTAAAAAACAGAGAATCATTCCCGAGACTTTTAAGCATTGAACTAACCAATGCCTGCAATTCAAACTGCATAATGTGCCCGCGAAGTAAATTAACAAGAATAATCACCCGAATGGATTTTGAACTCTTTAAGAAAATAATCGATGATTGTAAAGGGTATAATCTTAAAAAAATAAATCTATTCTGGTTTGGTGAAACATTTATATATCCGGAACTCCCAAGCGCAATAAAATATATAAAAGAAAATCTTCCGAAAACAAAAATAAATATCAGCACTAACGGTGCCTTGGTAAATGAGAAAATCGCAGAAGAAATCATAAATTCCGGCCTTGATACATTAAACTTTGATATAGACGGGGCAACCAAATTAACCTTTGAATCCATCAGAAAAAATCTAAACTATGAAGAGGTAACGGAAAATGTAAAAAACTTCATAAACCATAGGAAAAAACTGAAAAAGAAAAAACCGAAGGTTAGTGTTACTATAATCAAAATGGATAAGACTATTAATGAAATTGATTCTTTTATAGATTATTGGAAGGATATAGTCGACCATGTGGGAGTAAGTGATTACAATACCTGGCTCGGTGCTGTTGAAGACCGCAATGTCGGTAAAAGAAAAAAGAAAAGCAGAAAAGGAAAATTTACATTCCCCTGCGACCATCCCTTCAATGAACTTGTTATTGCAGCGGATGGAACAGCAACAATGTGTTGTCTTGACTGGGATTGCAGCGAGGAAGTGGGAAACCTTAAAAAAAATTCCGTAAAGGAAATCTGGACAGGAGAAAAATTAAAAGAGAAAAGACAGTTACTCATAGAAAATAAATATGACCGTATCCCAATTTGCAGGAACTGCAACAGCTTTATTTTTCAGGAAAGGTCTGTCTGGGCAAATGTCTGGCAGTAAGTAAAGTTTCCTCGCTTACTTTCTTTAAAAGTAATTTTTATGAAACGACAATCTATCTAAGGGTAAAATTTCTCTTTGTAACCGCCGAATTCTCTGTCTCTTTATCAGTAACCCTCACAGAGAAAACGTATCTCCCGGTTGACAATGAACCCAAATCAAATGCCAGCCACTCTAAAGTATTATTTAATTTCTTTACATGGTCTCTGCTTACAGCTATGTAATTTTTTTCTCTTCCCAGAGATTCCGGCAGTTTAACTCTTATAGTATCTCTTGAAGAAATCTCATCAATTGATTCAATTCCCCTTCTGGAAACAATATATTCAACTCTATATCTTGCGTCCCCGCTTTTATCACGTCTTAAATTGTAAATTTCAAAGTATACATATAATGGAACTCTTTTATGAACTATTTCCGAGATATGAGGGATTATTCTTAATCCGTTTTTTGAAAACTGGTCGACTACACTTGTAGGTTTTATATCATCGGAAAATTGGAGGTCACTCAACATAAGTTCTGAGCCTCTAAAACTTCGCGGTGTCAGGTCAACATAATATAAACCGACACTATTGGTAATTTTACTTTTAAACTCAAGATTTGCTATCGGTTCAATCTCAGTCGGAGGCACCTCGAAGTTTACCTGACCTACCGAAACCCTACCGTTTAAGTTATACATTACAGGCATTACCACTTCAACATCCGTTTCATCAGTATAGAGAAATTCGAGGTCGATATTTCTTACAGATATTTTTCTTTCTATTAAAGTTTTCATAGTACTTGAACCGCTCTTCGGTGGGTCAAAATATATTTCACCTAATGGAAACACATAGTATAACTCAACTCTTGTATCCCCTCCCCTACCTTTAAAACTTGCACTTGCAAATGCAACATTGAAAACCTTCTCTCCGCCAAAATCATGGTCAAATATTGTCGTGGGGGAATCTTTTTCATTAAATTCCTTCATAATCTCTATTCTCTCAAGTTCGGTCTCAACTGCAAAGAATCCTCCTACCCTGTCATTTCTAAATTTTTCCCAGACTCTCTGATAAACCTCCGGATAAATATAGTCCCTGTCTTCATAAAGACTCACCCATTCGCTGTAATCCATACTTCTCCGCATTAATGCATCTCTTAAATCTATTACCCTCTTAAATCCAAAACCACTGTTAACATAATCAAAAAATAACAGACCTCCTCTCTCCGAATATCTTTTTTCGTATACCCAGGATTCATTTGGATAGGTTATCTCATCTCCGGGATTCTGATACCGAAAATCAGGTTCCCCGTATTTAATATAGATTATACCCCTTTCATCATAAGCTTCATCAGGAGATCTTGCCTCAAATATTGTCTCTGCATAAGAAACCCTTTTTAAATGTTCAACCAGATGCTCATTCTCCGGAGTCATTGGTGTTGGGTCTTTGAGCCGCCAGAATCTCTTCACATAACGACCCTTATGGTCACTCTGCCCATACTCAGCATAATCCTGAGGCGTAAATAAAAGCTTAACATCACGGAATATCTCTGGTAATTCACTCTCTTCAGCAGTATTTTCCAATGCCAATAAATAATAATATGAAGCCCTTTCGAAATTACTCTGCGACAAAAATAATTTTGTTGTTTCATAAAGACCCGCCGAACTATCGGCACCAACCTCCAGATAATCCCGGAGAATTTCTGCCGATTTATCAGGTTGATTAAAAGTCCTGTATAATCTCGCCATCTCAATATCTATATCAGTATAAGAACTCTGTTTCTCTTTCAGTTCCTCAAAAATCTTTAACGCCCTTTGCGAACTCCCCGGATCACCTCGATATACATATGCCTTTGCAAGATTATATTTATAATTAAGATCCTGAGGATCTAATTCCACTGCCTTCTCATAAAATTTAATCGCACTTTTAACATTCTGAATTATGCGAATTGCCTGAAATTGATTTTGATTTTTCTCACTATTTCTACCAACATTTTCTACCTTCCGAAAATATGACATCCCCAAGCCGGCAAATACCTCCGGAGTTTTGGAAATCCGGTGAGCCTTTTTAAAATATTTTATTGCCATAGTAGGATTATTAAACGTCAGATAATCAAAAGCCTGTGTTAAAAGGCTGTCATATAATACTGTCGAAGCACTACTGTTTTTATCAAAACCAAAAATACTGCTGCTCTTCCCGTCCGGTCCAATGTCTCTTAGATATGTATCCGTCATAAGAAAAATAAATATCAAAAAACACAAAATAAGACCTAATCTGTAACTCCTCATATTAAAAACCTTACTTACTTATAAGAACATTATTTTCCTATTTATATAATATAAATCAATAAAATAAATTTTTCAAGTTATTTCCCTTACTTCTTTCAAATTTCCCCTCGTACGAGGGAAAATTTTATTTAAAGTTTTCTTGCTTACTTCTTTTTTCAAAAGAAGTAAGTTAGAAGTGGTATTTTAACGTAAGCTCCATATTATCACTATAATATGAATGACCAAATTTGTATTCCAGCTTCCAGTGTGATGCCGATTTAATTGATTTATTAAACCTTTTTGCACTAATAGCAGCATTAATTCCGCTGATAATGTGATTAAGAAAAATTCCGGTAATAAAATAATTCGACCGGTTAGAATATTGGTCGCTTTTTATTCTCATATCTTTAAATTCTCTTCTGCTTACATCGGAATCCCACCGCCAATAATAACCGGAAACATCATTATAAACAAGTTCGTATTCCCTGTCAAGTCTTTTCTTATTATTATATTTATGAATATCAAAAAAGTTTCCCAT
Source organism: bacterium (assembly GCA_030604505.1). Lineage (GTDB taxonomy): Bacteria > SM23-31 > SM23-31 > JAUVVT01 > JAUVVT01 > JAUVVT01. The sequence goes on from JAUVVT010000041.1 coordinate 5,408, forward strand.
ATTAACAAAATATTTTTTATCTTTTCCGTCAATATTTACACCGGCATGTTGTGTTGAAAATAATCTATAATCATCCTCAATCCACCCGCTGTACACATTATGAAATATGTAACTCCCCCATAAAGCCACCTCACTAATCACCAGATACTTTGACAGCCTGTTTTTCCCAACATATCTTTCACCGAGACCCGGCAAAATAAATGAATAAAACAGCGCCTTTGATACCGATTTTTCTTTTATATCAGAAGACTGTTCCACTGCCTCTTTTTCATTATCACCGATACTCAGCAATGAAAATTTGAAATCATTTAAAGCATTTTTTTCGTAGGAAAATATTTTATTACTAAATATAAAAAATAATAAAAATGCTAATACAATTGCAAAACATCTTTTCATATTTATTACCAGTTAAACTTTAAGCTAAGTGATGGTATAATTTCATCATTATATTCAACAGGTATTATATTTACAGCATTTTCATTCTTAACCTTATCATTGTGCAGTTTAACACCCCAGATAGTATCAACCAGACTGATAACCCTGTTCAGCAATATAATTGAAGTGGCATTTATTGCTCTTTTCAAAAACTTATTATGTTGATAGCGTTTATCCTCATAAAAAAACCTGTGTTCAGAATATCCGTTCCATTCATCACAATCATCCCATCCGCTGACAAACTGGTCATACTTTCCTGTCATTTCATAATACTGCTGGGTTTTTATTATTTCATTTGTCTCAGGGTCCCGCGGTAAGTTATGTGTAAGATTAGTGGGCTCATACCCATACTGCTGCCTGTAAACATCTAAATAATGAAAATACTTATCCGCACTCCAATAGGTATCCGAATAAAGATGAAATTCCCTTTTAATATCTTCACCTTTACTGTTACTCGAAAAATATACAGACCAGCTGAGCACCTCTATTCCCATAAAAACAATCCCCTTGATATTTGAGCCGTTATATATCTCCCCGGCACCGGGAATCAATGCAGATAGAAGTATAGCTTTCTTATATGATTTTAATCCACTATGCAAATTATCATCATTCCTGAAGGTCATCTTCATAACATCATTTTTAGAATATAAGTTACTGTAGCCCAAAACAAAACCCTTCAAGCAAGCAATGTCTTTCTTATCCGCTGCAAATAAATCACTTTGAAAAACCATTAAACAAATAATAATCAATAATATCAACCCTTTTCTCATAACATCCCCTTTTCTTACTTCTTTTTTTAAAGAAGTAAATAATCCGAAGAACCCGCCTCTGGCGGAGAAAATTTAGGTTAAAGTTTTTTGGGACACCTTTTTTTCAAAAAAGGTGTCTGCCTACTTTCTTTTCCAAAGAAAGTAGGTTATAAATATTCAAATAGTATCTGGAAATAAAATTTCCATTCTTTTCCTTCCATTCCGCCGATGCCCCTAAACCTATCGAATCCGTATGCAGCATCAAACGCAAACCTCGTCGGATAATTATAATAGGAAAATGCATCCATCCTGATTTGAAAATCTATACTCTTTTTGAAATCCCTCAGGTTCATTTTACTTCCGGTCCAGTTATTCCCATAAAAGTAGCTGACACTGCCGTATATTTTATCAAAATACCAGGGACCAAACTGAAAGTCAATATTTTTTAATATTGGAGTTCTGTATGTAATCGAATTCAATAACATCTTATCCCCCTCCAGACTGTAAAAAGAATACCCTTTCATTCCAACAATTCCACCCCCAAAATAATAGAAGAAATCGTCAACAGGTCTATCAATTAAGCCGCCCTGAAAACTATATGTAAGGGCATTTCTCTTAATCCCAAAGGGAAGGGTTATGTATTCTTTCCACTTAATATAAAAAGAATTATATTTATAATCATCAAAAACTTCGAAACCAAACAGCTTTCCTTCAAAATCAAAATCCCTTAAAAACTGATTAAATTGAATATCATATGTTAACTGAATATCCCTGCCCGTTGATGGATTAATTTCATCATCCAATTTAGCTCTTAATCTATTGTAATTCCAGCTGAATGAAAGTTTTTTTCCAATAAAATAATTATAACGGAAAGTTAAAGGTATCGGTTCAATGAATTTCATCTTTGCATAGTTCCTGCTGTAAATAAATGCCGCTCTGAAATCCTGCCGGTCATTGATTTTAAAAGAAGCCCCCATATCCATCTCGAGCAGACTCAGCTTTATCTTATCAGAACCCTCGGTTACATGCCGTGAGAGACTGTAAAGTTCAAGAAACAAGGTAGGTTTAAGCTCTCTAAAATCCAGCATTGCCATTAGGTCATGGTCGAAATCTGGATTAATGGTTGCACCGGCATAAAGATTATATTTATCGAGAATCTCACTGGAAAATGCTGCTATCCCGATTTTTGGCTTCCCGTAGTCCATCATAAAACGCGGAACAATTGAGGTTGAAGTATATGTTCTTTGATATTCATTTGATTCAAATTCCGGTACATTACTATCATCATAGCTAATCTCCGGTTTTTTATCGGCATAATCAGCTGTATATTGTGTTTTATCTTTATTAATTGGTTCCGGATTTTCTAATAAACCTATCTTAAAACCGTCTTTCGTATATAAAGAGTATATCAGTTGTCCCTTTTCGTTAACAGAAGGCATAAATGCTCCTCCGACAACATTCGTTAATTGGTCTGTATTGCCGCTTTCAATATCAAGAGAATATATATTAAAAATTCCTGTTAAATCGGAACTAAAAAATATCTTTTTGCCATCATTGGAAAATACCGGCTCCCTTGCATCTTCATTTCCCTTAACCAGATACTGTATATTTCCGCCATCGCTGTCTATTACCGCAATATTTCTCGAAACATCCTTTGAAATAGAAAACACTATTTTTTCCCCATCAGGCGACCATGATGACTGATAAATCCGTGTATCATCCGTAAAGCTTGTTAAATATGTAACTTTTTTAGCATCAATATCCATAACAGCAAGATTATAACTGCCGTCGCTTCCGGCGGAGAAAGATATTCTTTTATCATCCGGCGAAAAAGCAGGAAACATAGCCCGCATCCCTTCAGTAAGACGGGTCTCTTTCTTCCTATTTATATCATACATATAGACATCATAAAAATAAGAACCGTTTTTCCACTTGCTGTATTTGGAATAAATAATTTTTCCACCGTCTCCGCTCCAGGAAATTGAATTATCAACACCCGGGACCAATAATTTCTGCTCCGACTCATCTAATGAATTAATATATAAACTCGTAAGCGATATATAGTCGGTATTTTTATTTGAAATATATGCATAAGTTTTTCCATTATGCGAAAAAGTCGGGAAAAAGTTTCCATTTCCTTTATCTTCAACAATCTTCCCCTTGACTTCGTTTGCTGCTACGGTCTTTGTCTTTTCCCGATAAAAATTTTCAAGATGATTTTTCCAATCATTATAAAGCTGCCGTTGAGAAATTCCGAGTACTCTCTTTGCGGCATGATTAAATGAAACAGCAAAAAAAGAACCTAAAGAATTTGTGAGTTTTTCAAGTGTTTTTTCTCCATATTCATCGGCAATATATTTTACAATTGAATATCCCTGATTGTATGTAGATTCATTTCCGATACTTGTTTTTCCAAAAACGCCCATCTGGTTTAAAGTGAGCAGGTCGTTATTTAAGACCCTCGTTCGGACAATCATATCCCTGTGTGAATCCCAGTGTTCGTAACCTAACTTATCCGCACCATGCTGTGCCATTCCCTCTGCAAACCACATCGGGATAACTGTTCCCGCAA
>JAUVVT010000082.1 GCA_030604505.1 bacterium
GTATATCCTATAACTCCTTCTACTGCGATAGCCGAAAAACTTGCAGATATGGTTGGGAAGGGTGAAATAGATGCAAAGTATATCAAAGTAGAATCAGAACATTCGTCGATGTCGAGTTTGATAGGGGCTTCGCATGTCGGCGTAAGAACTTTTACTGCAACTTCCTCTCACGGGCTTGCGTATATGCATGAGGTTCTTCACTGGGCAAGCGGAGCAAGGCTTCCAATTGTTATGAGCAATACAAACCGCTCTTTAGGAAGTCCGTGGAGCATACTCGCAGACCAGACAGATTCTCTTTCACAAAGAGATACAGGATGGATTCAATTTTATTGCGAAAGCAATCAGGAAATTTTTGATACAATTATTCAGGCTTATAAAATTGCAGAAAAGGTCTATCTACCGGCTATGGTAAATATGGATGCCTTTTTTTCAACCCACACACTCGAAAATATAATGATTCCATCTCAACAATTGGTCGATTCTTATCTGCCGGAGTTTAAGCCCGAAATAAAAATTGATACAGATGTCCCGAGAGCATTTGGAGGAGTTGCACCGGGAAATAGTTACTTTGAATTTAAATATAAAATGGCAGAAGATATGCATAATGTCTTAAACGTTGTTTTGGAAGCTGATAATGAATTTGAAAAAATATTTGGAAGAAAATATGGTTTTATAGAAAATTATTTTTGCGATGATGCTGAAGTGGCTCTTGTAATAACCGGAACAGCGGCGGGGACTGCAAGAGTGGTAGTTGACAAAATGAGAAAAGAAGGGAAAAAGGTTGGGTTAGTCAGAATAAGACTCTTTCGCCCGTTTCCGTCAGATGAGATTATTGATGCATTAAAAGACAAAACCAAAATTGCAGTGATAGACCGAAACATCTGCCACGGCATTGGAGGAATATTTGCCCAGGAAATAAAAGCTGCTTTTTATAAAGGATCAAACCACCCCCCGATTTTTGAGTTTATTGCAGGACTTGGAGGCAAAGATATTACCCCTGAGCAAATTGAAAATGCTTTAAATTATATGATTGAAAACGATTATCCAGACAGGGAAACATATTGGCTGGATATTGACATTTAGAAAAAACAAACCGATTTAATGTTTAAGATTCGCGAATAACTGATAGTTAATTTTTAAAATCGTAAATCGTAAATTCTCTGCGGTTAAAAAAGGCATATTTTATGAACAGAAAAATATTCGACATCCCGGAAGAAGAAATTTTAGGCAGGGGGCATATGGCTTGTATTGGTTGCGGAGTTCCCCTTGCGATGAAATTTATGTTAAAAGTACTTGGGAAAAAAACAATTATAATTGTTCCTGCTTGTTGCTATTCAGTAATAGACGGAGTATATCCGTATTCCGCATCAGGCGTAACGTTTATCCATGTCCCGATTCCCGCTGCTGCTGCTGTATCCTCCGGAATAAGAGCAGGACTTGATATGATAAACGACACCGAAACACAGGTAGTAGCTTGGGCAGGAGACGGCGGAACTTATGATATAGGTTTCCAGGCACTCTCAGGTGCTTCTGAAAGAAATGAAAATATTATATATGTTTGCTATGATAATGAGGCATATATGAATACAGGAATTCACAGAAGCTCCGCAAGCCCTTTTATGGCTTGGACAACAACAACACCCATATCTTCTCCAAAAAATGTACCAAAAAAGAATATCGATTTTATTATAGCAGAGCACAGAATCCCATACATCGCTACTGCTTCAGTTGCATTCCCTGACGACCTTATAAAAAAATTTACCACAGCCAAAAATATTAAAGGAATGAAATTTATACACGTTTTAACTCCATGCCCAACCGGCTGGAAAACAAATCCTTCACAAAGCATCAAAATAGCAAGATTAGCCGTACAGACTGGAATTTTCCCATTGTTTGAAATAAAAAACGGTGAATTTGCTCTTAATTATAGCGAAAAAAATAAACCGATCGAAGATTATTTTAAAATTCAAGGTAGATTCAGCCATCTTAAAAAGAAAGATTTAATCAGAATTCAACAAGATGTGGACAGAAGATGGAAAAAGATTGTTAGAATGAGAAAGATTATTTGAAGTCACTATATAATTCTTATAATACCGCAATCAAATATAATCAAACCTTACTTTAACATCATTTAAAAATAAATAATACAGAGAATCCAAATTTTTTACTTTTTTTAAAAGAAAAAAATCATTAAATTTAGTTTATTTTATTTTTAATTTAGTATAAATATTTGTTAATATTAAATTAATTTTATTTGATGGACAAACATAAAAAAACAATAATTTTTGGAGGTTTATTCTAAAATGATTAAAAAAATAGCTATGTTTATTATAGTTTTACTTTTGGTTCTATTCAATTTTACAACTGCAAGTGAAGGAGCTAATCATGAATCTCTTCCTTTGATTTCGATAGTTCCTTTTATAATTATGCTGCTTTGTATAGCTGTTATTCCGTTAATAAAGGAACACTGGTGGGAAGATAATTGGAACAAATTGAAGATAAGCTGTGTCCTTGGTATTCCAGTGGGTATATATATTTTCCTCATTAATTATCATGAACTTTTAGAGACAATGGAAGAATATATATCCTTTATTATTTACGTTGGTGCCCTTTTTGTTATAGCTGGTGGAATCATGCTGAAAGGAGATTTTAAAGTATCTCCTAAGGTTAATCTTGCATTTATTGGAATAGGGGGATTGCTCGCTTCTTTTATAGGGACTCCGGGTGCGAGTATGCTTTTAATTAGACCGGTTTTAAGAATAAATGCCGGAAGAAAATACGTGATGCACACGGTTATATTTTTCATCTTTATCGTCAGCAATATTGGCGGTTGTTTAACCCCGCTTGGTGACCCTCCTCTTTTTCTGGGTTATCTCAACGGCGTTCCTTTTACCTGGACTTTTAAGCTCTTTCCGAATTGGCTGTTTATGGTCTCATTACTTTTAATAATTTATTTTATTGTAGACAGTTATTTATTTAAAAAAGAAGAGTTAAAAGATACCCACGATAGTACAAAACTTAAAGAACCGTTGCAGATCACAGGTTTGATAAACTTTTTGTGGCTCTTCGGAATAATCCTTTCGGTTGCTTTTCTGCCTATATTTCCGTATAGAGAATTGGTAATGCTTGCAATGGTAGCAATATCACTAATAACGACCAAAAAAGGTTTAAGAAAGGAAAATAAATTTACTTACCATCCGATAATTGAAGTAGCATATCTGTTTTTTGGAATATTCCTGACTATGATACCTGCTTTGATGCTTTTAAAAGCAAGAGGCAGTGAACTTGGTGTAACTGACCCGTGGCACTTCTTCTGGATAACCGGGATACTCTCTTCTTTCCTTGATAATGCTCCAACGTACCTTACGTTCTTCAATCTGGCACAGGGACTCAACGCCACTACTGATTTGGTAGCAAATACGGGTATTCAGGAGGCAATACTTGAAGCAATATCACTCGGAGCGGTATTTATGGGTGCAAATACATACATTGGAAACGGACCGAATTTTATGGTTAAAGCCATCTCCGATGAAGCAGGAACAAAAATGCCGTCATTTCTGGGTTATATGGTTTGGTCTTTTGGAATTCTTATTCCACTTTTTGTTATTACCACTTTTATCACTTTTATATGGAATATATTATAATTATTCAAAAAATTAATATATTGATTTTGAAGAAAAAGTTATTATATTAAAAAAATTAATTTTATATTTCGAGATTACTGAAAAAGTCGAAATAGTAACGGTATTGCTGATATTGTATGGACAGAACGCTGTTCTGTCCATATAATTAAATTAAAACTATTTCAAACATCAATTATATTTTACTTTTTCAGCAGCCTCTTTTTACTTATATCATAATTCTAACCAAATAATTATATGTTAAGTGAATATCTTCCCATATTAATTTTGTTGGTGTTTGCTGCTGCATTTGCATTTGGAAGTCTTATATTATCACATTTTATTGGACCAAAAAAATATAGTGATGTAAAAGGAGAACCCTATGAATCCGGAATAAAGCCCTCTATGGATGCAAGAATCAGATTCTCCGTAAAATTTTATATTATTGCAGTATTGTTTATCGTGTTTGACATTGAAGTTGTCTTTTTATATCCATGGGCGGTTGTTTACAAAGAACTCATATCAATGGGTATGTTCATATTTGTTGAAATGCTCGTTTTTATAGCCATCCTTTTATTCGGATATCTTTATTTGTGGAAAAGAGGTGCATTTGAATGGGAATAGAAACCTTAATTAAAAATAATGTGCTTGTAACAACAGTTGATGCTGTGGTTAATTGGGCGAGAAAAAATTCACTCTGGCCCATGCCTATGGGAACCGCATGCTGTGCAATAGAATTTATGGGAGCACTTGCATCCCGTTATGATATGGGTAGATTTGGGGCAGAAAGACTCAGTTTCTCCCCAAGACAAGCTGACCTGATGATTGTTGCTGGTAGGGTTGCAATAAAAATGATGCCGGTTATAATAAGAATATGGGAAGAGATGCCAGAACCTAAATGGTGTATTGCAATGGGCGCTTGTGCTTCTTCCGGAGGAGTTTTTGATACTTATACTCTGGTCCAGGGAATAGACCAGTTCATCCCGGTCGATGTGTATGTTCCCGGATGCCCGCCCAGACCGGAAGGTGTACTTGACGCATTGATAAAAATTCAAAGACTTGTAGAGCAGGACAGCATCATAAAAAGAAAATAAATCATCTAAAATGAATTCAGAAAAAAGAACAGAAATTCTTGAAATAAAAAATAGATTCCCTGATAGTTACATCAAGGATGAAGAATTCAGAGGCGATATTTCTATTACGGTTAAAAAGAATAAAATCTCTGAAATACTGAAATTCTTAAAAGACGATGAAAATTTTCATTATAATTACCTTGTAGATATAACCTGTGTCGACTATCTGAAATTAAACGAAATAGAGAGATTTGCAATCGTTTATAATCTCTATTCACACAAAAATAATTCCCGTATAAGAATAAAAACACCAGTACCAGAGAATGACACTTCAATCTCTACAGTCAGTTTTCTATGGAAAGCAGCAAACTGGCTGGAAAGAGAAGTCTTTGACCTTTTCGGGATAAATTTTATAGGTCATCCGGATTTAAGAAGAATAATGACCCCTGATAATTATACCGGGCATCCATTGAGAAAAGATTATCCTCTGAAAGGACGGGGAGAAAGAGAAAAGTTTAAAGTCGTAAAATAAAATTTTTCAGGAACGCAGTAATGGAAGATAAAGAATTAGGTCTCTCAACAGAAAAACTGGTATTAAATTTCGGTCCTCAGCATCCGGCTACTCACGGAACTCTTCAGTTGGTGATGGAGTTATCCGGTGAAGTCGTCGTAAAAGTAACCCCACAAATGGGATATTTACACACGGGTTTTGAAAAATTATCTGAGCACTTGGATTACAATCAGTTTATCTGTGTGACTGACCGGATGAATTATCTCTCCCCTCTTAATAACAATATAGGATTTACTTTAGCAGTTGAAAAACTCTTGGATATAGAGGTTCCGGAAAGAGCTCAATATGTACGTGTTATTATGGCAGAAATTTCAAGAATAAGCGACCATCTTGTAAGTATTGGTATGCAGGCTATTGACCTTGGTGCTTTTACCGTATTTCTTTATTTGTGGGCAGAAAGAGAAAAATTATATGACCTCTTTGAGTGGGTCTGCGGTTCAAGACTGACAACATCATATATGCGGATTGGCGGGCTGATGAGAGACCTGCCGGAAGGATATGAAGAAAGTCTGAAAAAATTTTGTAAAGAAATGCCTAAAGTACTTAAAGAGGTTGAAACTCTTCTGAACAGAAATAAAATCTGGATAGGAAGAACACGTGATGTTGGAACAATATCCGGTGAAGAAGCTATAAATTGGGGACTAACCGGTCCCGTCTTAAGAGCCGCAAATGTTGATTGGGATATAAGAAAAGTTGAACCTTATTTGGTATATAATGAATTAGATTTTGATATACCTGTCGGTGAAAATGGTGATGTATATGACCGATATCTGGTAAGAATGGAAGAGATGAAGCAGAGCTTGAGAATAGTTGAGCAGGCGATTGAAAAACTTCCTGGAGGTCCTGTGGATATTGATAATCCAAAAATCAGAATCCCGAATAAAGATGAAGTATATAATACTATGGAAGGACTGATATATCACTTCGAGATTTTTATGAAAAATCGCGGCTTTATACCCCCTGTCGGAGAAGTTTATTCAAGTACAGAAGTTCCCAATGGCGAACTTGGTTTCTTTATCGTATCTGATGGCGGAAGAAGCCCTTACAGAGTGAGAATCCGCCCGCCGTCATTACTTCATTATCAGGTATTCCCAAGAATGATGGAAGGAAGAATGCTTTCTGATGCTGTTGCTATTCTGGCAAGTCTCAATGTAATTGCCGGTGAACTTGATAGATAAATATAAAAGTAGATAATTATGGAATTTTCGAAAAGTGCTGAACAAAAATTAGAAGAAATATTATCTCATTATCCGACAAAAACCGCGGCTGCTCTCCCTGCTGTTTATCTCGCTCAAGAAGAGTTCGGATATATTGATGAGGAGGTTTTCGAATGCGTCGCAAAACTCCTCGATGTTCCCCCCGTATTTCTGAAAAATACAATCAGTTTCTATACTATGTTCAGAAAAAAAGAAACGGGAAAATATCTGATTCAGGTATGTTCTACACTTTCCTGCTCTTTAATGGGCTCTGAACATATTGTAGAATATATTAAGAAAAAGTTAAATATAAACATTGGTGAAACCACACAGGATAAAAAGTTTACCCTTGTAAAAGTCGAATGCCTCGGTTCCTGCGGAACCGCACCAATGATGCAGAGAAACGATGATTATTATGAAAACCTGAACGAAGAAAAAATCGATGATATACTGGATAAATTAAACTGACTTACTTCTTTTTAATAAATTCCCCCTCGTAGGAGGGGGAATTTAACAGAAAATTTCTTTTCAAAGAAAGTAGGTTCTTGATTTAATCTTATGAAAATTTTACTGAAAAATATAGAAAAATCCGATTACACCTGTTCCATTCAGGATTACATAAAGGAAGGTGGATATACTGCTATATCAAGAGTACTCAAAGAAATGACCACGGAGGAAGTAGTAGAAGAAGTCAAAAAATCGGGCTTGAGA
>JAUVVT010000406.1 GCA_030604505.1 bacterium
AGTAATAAAATTTTCAAACAAGGGACATGGGATGGAACATTCTCTCGAGGTACAGCTTCCTTTTCTTCAAGTTGCAGCAGGAGATTTTAAGCTTCTTCCTTTGGTAATGGGAGAGCAGGATTTTGAGACAAGTAAGTCTTTAGGGAAAGCTCTCGGGAAGGTGTTAAAAAATAAAAATGCTTTAATCGTGATGAGTTCCGACCTTTCTCACTTTCATAATTATGATGATGCTGTCAGACTCGATAATGAAGTAATTAAGGCAGTGAAATATTATGATTATTGGCTTTTATTTAGGTCTCTTGCTGCCAGAAAATGTGAAGCATGCGGTGGTGGACCAATTATTGCCGGAATGATAGCAGCTCAGAGTTTAGGCGCTAATAAGGCACAGATAATTAAGTATGCGAATTCGGGAGATGTTACAAATGACAGGTCAAGCGTTGTCGGGTATATGAGTGCTGTTTTTTTAAAATCTGAGAATACAGGTTCAGGACTGAATGAGAAAGATAAAGAAAAGCTGATTGAGATTGCAAAAACCACTGTTTTTAACAAGATAAATGGCAGAGAGATACCGGAGTTTAAGATAGAATCTGATTTTTTGAAGCAGAATTGCGGTGCTTTTGTTACACTTAATATGGATGGGAAAATCAGGGGATGTATTGGATATATAGTAGCCGAAAAGCCGCTTTATAAAACAGTTGAGGAAGTGGCGATTTCCGCGGCGCTTCGTGATCCGAGATTTCCACCTATCACAAAGAAAGAACTGGGTAGATTAGAATTTGAAATCTCTGTATTGACTCCATTCAGATTGATTAATGATGTAAGTGAAATTAAAGTTGGAAAGCACGGATTATATATTGTTTTAGGGAGAAACAGTGGAGTTTTGCTGCCGCAGGTGGCGGTCTCGAATAAGTGGGATAGAAATACATTTCTGAAGCAGGTGTGCATTAAAGCAGGACTGCCCCCTGATTCATGGAAAAGGAGGGAAGCCGATATTTTTATATTTTCGGCAGACGTTTTTGGTGAAAATTAATCTTTCTAAACAGGCAAAATATGATAATAAAAAAATAAATGTTTTTAAAATTCTCCACTATTAATTAATTTTTCTGAAAATATATTGATTTTTAAATGTATATATATTAAATTTTATAAAATATTTATATGTGATAAAAAATCTGTTAAATTTCAATAACATTTCTATTAGCAAAAGAGGATAAAAGATGCTAAAAGGCATTTTTAGAAAGAAAGAAGAAGAATGTACTGATGGAGAAATAGTTCTAAAAGTTTCCGAAGATGAGCTTAAAGCATCAATTCTTATAAAGGGTCCAAAGGGAGGTGGTTATGAGCCAACTCTCGCAGAAGCTTCTAACGCTATTACGAAGAAGGGAATAATGTTCGGTATTGACCAAAATTTATTAATGAGGCTGTTTGAAAGAAAGATGTATGATAAAGAATTTATTTTTGCAAAGGGAAAACCTTTAGTTCAAACGAAACAGGGAAAAATAAAATATTTTTTCAAAGCTAATCCTGATATGAGACCCATTGAGGACAAAAAGGGCAATCTTGATTATAAAAATGTAAAATTGATTCAGACAGTGAAAGAAGAAGACAAGCTCTGCGAATTTATACCGCCGGTAAGGGGGACCGCCGGCAAGACTATTACCGGGAAAGTTATTCAGCCGAAGGAGGTAGTAGATATTAAAATGCCTTCCGGAGTTAATGTTATGAGGGACCCGGAAGATGAAAATGTATTGCTTGCTTCGATTGACGGCACTGTTAAAAAGAGCGGTGATGTTATTGAAGTTACCGCTATTTTACATATAAAATCAGATGTCGATTTTTCAACAGGTAATATTGAAAGTCGTATTGCTACAAAAATTTTTGGTGATGTAAAGAGCACATTTTCCGTTAAAGTTGATAGAGACCTTGAAGTGCTTGGAGTAATTGAAGATGCGGAGGTTAGCGCAGGAGGAGCGATTTTTGCAAGGGCGGGTATTATCGGAAGGGGTAATGGGAAAATTTCTGCAGGAGATAATATTTCAGCACGGAGCTGTCAAAAGGCATCAATAATTAGTAAAAAAGATATAATTATAAGCGAAAGAGTTTCTGACAGCACTATAATTGCCGAAGGTAAAATAAAGATAAATGCAAGAAGGTCTGAAATTTTCAGATGCAAACTGATAGCAAAAGATGGTATTGAAGTTCGAAATATAGGAAATGATAATTATGACCCTGCCGAAGTTATAGTTGGAATGCCCGCAGAACTTTATTTAGAAAGTGAAACATTAAACATACGGATAAAGCAGACTCAACAAGCTGTGGATAGAGCAAGTAAGGATTTAAAGTTAGCACATAAAATGCAAGCTTTTAGAGCAGGTGCAAGAAAGGAAACTATAGCCAATATACGGAAAAATTATGCTGAGTTGGTAAGACAATTGGACGACCTTAAAGGTAAAAAAGAAAGTATAGATGCACAAATCAAAGCAAAAATGAATAGGGATGCTTCATTTATTGTTTTTGATAAAATATTCCCACGTATTACAGTTAATATCCGCGGGAAAAAAATAAAACCTGTAAATGAGCAAACGCTTGTAGAATTCAAATATGGTGAAGAGGAACTTGAGATTGTCAATCTAAAAGAAAAATATGACAGGTTTGAGATTCAGCGGATGATGTTGGGTAGATAAAAATGTCAGCTAAAATGATCAAAATTTAATTCATTATAATCATCATTATCGTAATCATCAAAATATTGTTCTTCTGAACTTGAATCATCACTTTTATCCGGCACAATCCATTTTTTTAGTAAATCTCTATGTTTTTCTACTTTATCTTCTTCTTCAGATATAAGATATAGTTTTTATTAGAAATAAATTTAATTCAACAAATATTTATGAATTATCAAGGTTAAACACTTTATAAGTTTGATTAAGACTAATTTTTTTAATAATATAAACTTTAAAAAAATAAAAAAACTATCCATAAAA
>JAUVVT010000008.1 GCA_030604505.1 bacterium
TATTTTATCCTCGTTTTTCATAGAACCTTTGACACTACTTTTTATTTGTTTGTGCACACACATAGATAAAATAATACATTTAAATATATAAAATTAATATATTTTTTCAAGAAAAAAGAAATTTCATATTATTTATTGACTAATTATAAAAATTGTTATAAATTATAAAAAATAAATTAAAAAATATTTTGGATTTATATGAAGAAAACGTGCTATAGCATATTCTCAAAGGCAGCGATAATGTAATATATTTGTATTCAATATTTAATTATAAGATAAAATTCAAAAAGGGGTATTATGAGTAAAAAAACCGAACATATATACCGCAGGGAATTCCTTAAAATATCAGGATTAGCACTTGCATCAAGGGGGATGGTAGGATTAAATATAAATCCATTCTTAAGAGATAAAACGACGAACAATATCAGGAAAAGAGTTAAAAATCCTTTTATGAAAAACGGAAAACCTGTATTGGTTGTCGTTGAAGGCAATGATATAGATAAGATGATGAAAAAAGGATTTGAAGCACTTGGCAGTCTGAAAGAACTACTGGGAACGAATAAAGAAATAATGCTTAAGCCGAACTATGTTTCTCCTGAAAGATATCCTGAAGTAACCGGAACAGACTGCATTTGTTCAATGATTGATATTATTAATAAAACGGGAAATTATAAGATTACTCTTGCAGATGGTGCTTCAAGCGGAAATTCTACTTTGGATGGTTTTAGAAGAACCGGCTTACAGAAAGAAATGGATAAACGCAAAATCCTGACAATAGACCTCCATAAGTGTTCTGCTGTAAGTATTGGAAATCCCGAATGGGAATATATGGATACAGTTGAGATATTTGATAAAGTTATGGAAACACCTATTGTAATTAACATGCCTACCCTAAAACAGCATTCCACAATGGGTTATACTTGTTCTCTGAAAAATCTTATGGGCTGCCAGGAACAGGGCAGCAGGCGGAAACTTCACAGAGATCATGAACGAAACAAATATTCGGCATCAGAAAACCTTAAGCGTTTGAGATTGTCAATAGCGGAGACCGCTCACGCAGCCAATCCGGAGCTGACAGTTATAGATGCAAGAAAAATAATGGTGAAAGGACACCATTTCAACAGGGGCGGAATATTAAAAGATTGCAATCAGCTCATTATTTCCGGGGATGCAGTTGCAGCAGATGCTTATGCAGAAGAATTGATGATAAAACTTAATCCCGATTTTTCTGAAACATGGTCTAAACCTACATTTAGACATGCTCAAAAAATTAAATTTGGAATCGCCGAGCTTGACAATGTTGAAATTATTAAGGTCCAAGTATAAATTTTAATTTTTTATTTGTATTGTTTTGAATTAATATTTATTTGAACTTTGTCAAAAATAAAAATATTAAACACGAATGATACGAAGCATACGAAGAAGGATTAAATTCTATATATTATTTTATAGAACGGCAATCCACAATTCTTTGTAGAGACAATTCATAAGAAAAGATAGATAGATTAATCCAGCCGGTTTATATATTTGGCTTTCCTAAGTTTCATGCCATAAATCTAAATATTCTACACAAAACAATTGACAAACAGAAAAATATTTGTTAAAATTAATAATAGCATTAATTTTTGACAATAATTACAATTATAATCGATATAATGAATATCTTTAAATTAAAATATACTTTACTATCAATAATTTTTCTGCAGGTTATAATAATCCCTGTTTACGGTGAAAAAACGAAAACCATAGAACTTTCATACACAAATTCAAGAACTTTACCTATAAAAAATCTTCCCGTTAAAAAAGTATCCTTACCTAAAATTGGACTGACTTTAAGTGGGGGCGGAGCACGCGGATTTGCACATATAGGGGTTTTAAAGGCGTTTGAGGAAAATAATATTCCGATTGATTACATCGCAGGGACAAGCATAGGAAGTGTGATTGGCGGATTATATGCTGTCGGTTACAGCCCATCAGAATTGGAGGAATTTGCTAAAAAGATAGAATGGGACAGGCTTTATTTCGACACACCCAGAAGAAGGGACCTCTTCCTTGGCCAAAAACAGGAAGTTTCTCTTTTTCAGATAAGATTTGATGGATTTAAACCTTATATTCCTAAGGCAATTCTGGCGGGGCAAAAACTATCGGGTATCTTGAATAACTTTGTAATAAATTCTTGTTATAATCTTTATAAAGATTTCAGTGAATATAAAATTCCGTTTAAATCGATAGCGACCAATTTTTTGACTGGTGAGAGAGAGATAATTGATAAAGGCGATTTAAGTCAGGCTATGCTTGCAAGTATCGCAATTCCCCTGCTCTTCTCTCCAGTAGAGATTGACGGGAAACTGCTTGTCGAAGGCGGACTTGTAAGTAATATTCCAAGTGATGTGGTCAGAAATATGGGAAGCGATATTGTAATAACAGTTAATACAGTTTCTCCATTAAGAAAGAGGGAAGAATTGTTTCTTCCGTGGGAACAGGCGGACCAGGTCATAGGCATAATGCAGCGTCCGATTAATTATGTGGCGTTGGAAAGTTCTGACATTATAATTAAACCCGAACTTGGAGATAAACTGGCAACAGACTTTGAATATATTGAAAATAATATAGAAACTGGCTACAGGGCTGCATTATCAGAGATTGATGAAATAAAAAGGTTTCTTGAAATTAATTCTGAAAATAGGAGTAATGAAAAATTCCTCTTGAAGGCGCTCAATATTAAGGGTCTTCGCAGCAGAAATCCTAAAATTATTCAACCATTTATAAAAATAAAAAAGGGTGAATTTACTTCTGAATATGAAATCACTGAAAATCTAAAGGAAATATACAATTCAGGATATTTCTCTAATGCCAATGCGTCAATTTCATTATCATCAGAAGCGGCTGAAGTTACATTTATTCTCGAAGAGAATCCAATAGTAAAAGAATTTGTTGTCGATGGGAATAAAATCCTTTCCGAAGAAGAGATACTTTCAGTTATGAAAAATAAAGATGGAGCCATATTCAATTCAATATTCTGGAAAGATGATTATCATAATATAATAAAATTATACAGAAGACATAATTATTCTCTTGCAACGATAAATTCGGCTGAATTTGATATATCCACCGGCATTTTTACTATAAAAATAGATGAAGGGATTATCCGTTCCATAGCAATAGAGGGAAATCATAAAACAAGAAAACACGTTATATTAAGGGAATTTCCGCTGAGAGGGGGAGAAATTTTTAATTTTGAAAAGGCTACACAGGGAATTACTAATATTTTCAGTACGGGTCTTTTTGAGAGAGTATTTTTGAGTGTATCCGATGAAAATCCGCATCCAAATGTTATCATAAAACTCATAGAAAGAAAATATTCAATTACGAAATTCGGGATTCGCTATGACCTTGAAAGACATACAAGGGGATTATTCGAATTTAAATACGATAATACTTTTGGGATAGGCGCAAAGTCTATTATGCAGTTTCAATATGGACCCTATGACCATCTTGTACTTTTAAAATTAAGGGCTGACAGGATATTTAATACTTACCTTACTTATGATTTCAATTTTTACTACAAAAAGAACAGAAATTTCCTGCGTTATGATACAGGGTTTCACGGAACATTTGACGATACAAGAAGAGGCGGTATATTTTCTATCGGACAGCAGATGGAAAGATTTGGAACGGTTACATTTGAATTCAGGATAGAAAATTTAGATTTGATAACTGCCCCAATTCCCCAATATAATGAATCGTTCGATTTAAGGACATTTACACTTCGCTCAGTTGTCGATACTCAGGATAAATATCCTTTCCCTGACAGGGGAAGTTATTACCATATATATTACCAGAGAGCAGCGAAGATTTTGGGAGGCGAAATATCATATTCTAAAATATTTCTTCACTCCGAATCTTATTTGACTATAAAAGATAAATATACAGTACATCCGCGGTTTGCCCTTGGTATAGCAGATGAAACTCTCCCATTTGCCGAGAGGTTCAGACTCGGAGGATACAGAACCTTTTTCGGGGTCAAGGACAATGAACTTCACGGGAGAACATTAATAAACGGGAGCTTTGAACTTAGAATTAAATTATCAATACCAAACTTTTTTGATACATATCTGA
This sequence comes from bacterium, assembly GCA_030604505.1. GTDB lineage: Bacteria > SM23-31 > SM23-31 > JAUVVT01 > JAUVVT01 > JAUVVT01. The sequence continues at coordinate 4,120 of JAUVVT010000008.1, forward strand.
ATGCGCGATACGACATGGGTGGAATTTTCAATAGCTATGAAAATATCGTCTTCAGGAATTTTCATCACGGTATAGGAGGGGGTCTTGCAATTAATATTCCGTTTATACCAATTGAAATTTCATACGGTCATATATCAACGGGTGAAGATAATATTTATTTTTCTGCAGGACACAGATTTTGATTGATTTACGATTTACGAATGGCTGTTGGTTGTTAGCTAATGAAAACAATTATTTCATTAAAAATTCATACGCTTCTTTTATTTTAATAAATAGTTCAGAATCGCCGCCGTGGTCGGGATGGTGAATCTGAACAAGTTTTCGGTATCTCTTCTTTATATCCGCTAATTTTGAGTTTCTATTAATCCCGAGAACAAAACAATAATACTCTTTTTTGTCTTGTCCTGATTTAATAACATCCGCCGGTTTTTTTCTTTCTTCTGCTTTTATATTTCTAATAAATTTATAAGCTTGTTTGAAAAATTCTTTTTTTTGTTCTCTCGACAAACCGGCAAAACATTTTAATTCCGCAAAAGCATTTATTCCAACTTTTTTTCTCCATTCTTTAATTTCTGCTTCTTTTTCTGGCAGCCATAATCCAGCTATTTTAATACGCAGTTTTCTTAACCTTATTCTATCTTCCGGAGAAAATCTTTTATAGTTAAATCTTTTAATTTTCGATTTATCATATAAAACGTTCATTCCGAATCTTTTCATCTTGCGTCATTTCTCCGATAATAATTTATTGAAAACTTTTTTATAAATATCTCTGATTCTTTTAGTATGTGCATCGTATTCTTTTAGTAATATTTCTCCGGCTTTTTTCTTTTTGTCTTTTTTAAATCCCATTCTGACAGCGAGTTTTTCGGCTTCTTCAGCCGAAACATCAAAAGAGTGTAATGAAGTGTCATGCATAATCCTAAGTCTGTTTTCAATTCGTCTTAGGAACTTATATGCATTTGAAATGCTTTTGGCATCATCTAAATTTAGAATTTTTTTATTCTCCAGTATGTTTAAGGCATTTACAGAGTTTTGCGTTCGAAGTTCTTCAAATTCACCTCCGTATTTTAACTGAAGAGTTTGAATAATAAATTCAATATCCACCAAGCCTCCATACCCGAGCTTAAAATCTTTTTTAAACTCGCTTTCTTCAGCAAGTTCTTTCTCCATTCTCTCTCTGATATGCGATATTTGTGTTATATTTTCTTTTTCGAACTTATTTTCGTATACGAATTTATGTGTGAGGTCGATGAACTTCTTTCCCAAAATTTTATCGCCGGCAACAATTCGCGATTTTATCAGAGCCTGCCGTTCCCATGTTTCCGCACGTGTTTTGAAATATTCTTCAAACCTTTTTAAAGGCAGCACAGTCGCTCCTTTTTTTCCTTCGGGGCGCAGTCTTAAATCAATCTTATAAGCATATCCGGCTTCAGTTATACGTGAGACCGCATTGTATATGCTTTCGTATAATTTTTGAAAATAGATGTGATTTGGAATTGAGTTTTTTGCTTTAGAGTTTTCATTTTCGGATGAAATTCCAGAAGTCATACCATCATCTTCGTAAACAAATATAAGGTCAAGGTCGGAACCGAAATCAAGCTCATATCCGCCCAGTTTGCCAAGTCCAATAATGGTTATAGGACATTCTGCCGTTTTTGAATTTACATTAATTTCCGGAACACCATACTTCTTTAATAATCTATCTTTCGAAATATCCAATGCGGTTTTTAGGTAAACATCCGCAAGATTAGAGAGATCATGGAAAGTCTTTAGTAAATCCACATCCAGAGAAAAATCTCTGAGTCCGATTTTCAGTTCTTCAATCTTTTTGAATCTTCTTATCTCATTCATCTTCTTCTCAAAAATAAAAATCCTTGATAATGATTCCGAGAGCTGTTCGTATAATTTTTCTTTTGATTTTGAAACCATCCATTCATCGGGTTCTAAGATAGCATCGAAAGATTCCGGATTTCGAATTAATATATCGGATAAATATTTGCTTGCTCCGAACAAAGTAAAAAGGAGTTCCCTTACCTTCTTGTTTTCAAGCATAAATGAATAGATGTTCTTTCTTGGACCGCTTGATTTGACAAAATTTTCAAAGTTCGAAAGTGCAAGAACAGGATCCGGAACTAAACTTATCTCTTTTAACATTTCGGGAAGTAACCTGTCAAATAATATTTTGCTCTCTTCGGATGGACGGGTAAATAATTCTCCTTCCCGTAAATCTTTAATTATTGAGATTGCTTTTTCCGGCTCCGATATATTGAAATCCTGCAAATATTTTACTGCTTCTTCTTTATTATCTGAAGTTATAATATAATATGATGACTTTTTTTCTTCTTTATAAAAAAGTGAATTGTATATCTCTCTGACATTTTTAATATGATAACTATAAACATTTGTCAATTGGGAACTCAGTTTCTTTTTATTGTTTCCTGATATTCCCATTTTCTTTGCCAAAACCGACCTTTCATTAATATCCTCAGGGATAATGTGCGTCTGAACACCATAAGATAACTGGATGCGGTTTTCTAATTCCCTCAGAAATATGTATGCATCGTAAATTTTTTTATATTCATCTTTTTTGATAAATTTCGATATTAATAAACTTCTGAGCACCTTTAATGTGTTTGTTTCTTCTAATATGTGGTGTCTTCCGCCAAAGATTAACTGGAATGATTGAACAAAAAATTCAATTTCTCTTATCCCCCCGTATCCTAATTTAATATTGTCCTTATCTTTCCCTGTTGTTAATAAAATAGTATCAATTTTTTCCTTTACTTTTTTTATTTCCTCGATAGCAGTAAGGTCAAGATATTTTCTATATACAAAAGGATGTATCATTTTGATAAATTCATTTCCGAGTGTTTGGCTTTCCGCAGAAATTCTTGCCTTTAAAAGAGCCTGTCTTTCCCAGGTCTCACCCCACGATTCATAATAGATTTCATAGCTTCTCAGGGAATATGCTATATCTCCCTTTTTACCTTCAGGTCTGAGTCTTAAATCGACCCTAAATATACTGCCGTCTTCAGTGATTTCACTTAAAACATTAGTTATTCTCTGTGATAATCGTATATAGAATTCGTGAAGTTTTATTCCTTTGCTGTCTGCATCCGTGCCATTATGAATTTTTCTGGTTTTCCCTTCATCAGCAGAGTAAAGATAAAGGATATCAATATCCGAACTAAAATTTAATTCTCTCCCGCCTAATTTTCCGAGACTAATGATTGCAAATTCTGACCTGTGCTGTTTTCCATCTTGCGTGATGTAAAAAGGTTCACCATATTTTTCCACTAATTCTCTCTCGCTTACTTCATATACAGACTGCAAACATACATCGGCAATGTCCGAGAGTTCCTGCACAATCTCAGGTAGTGTTCCCTTTCCGAGCAAATCCCTTAATCCAATGCGTAAATATTCTCTATTTTTAAATTTTCTGATGATTGAAATTTTTTCTTTCTGTTTGCTGGAAATTGACAGAAGACTTTTAATTTCTGAGTAAAGGTTTTTCTTTTCTTTTGAAATGTCGATATTTTCTTTAATCAGATAATCTATATTTTTTTCATCTTTAATTGCGATATCAGAAAGAATCTGGCTTCCGGAAAACAAGGTTACAATATTTTTTAAAAATTCTTCATTTTCATTGATAACAGTTATGTATTTCTTGGGAGATTTTACCGCTGTGAAAAATCTTTCTAAATTATTCAGGGCTCTGTCAGGGTCAAACGAGGTGGATACTGTAAAGAGTATGTTAGATAAGATTTTATCCGAAACAGTATTTATTTCTGCAATTATCTTAAATATATCGGTTATATTTTTCCATGCATTTTCCGGATATAAAAATCCCAATCCATTCAGGGCTTTTGCCGTTTTTTCATCAAAAACAGAACCCGATAATATTTTTGAATATATTAAACTTATTTTATTCTTCATTACTTATACTTTTTCAGACACCTTTTTGAAAAAAGGTGTCCCAAAAACTTTTACCTATCCCGAAGTTTCGGGATAATATCAAGTTTCTTTATTTAGCTGAAGGAGATGCTTTCTTTGGAAAGAAAGCATCTCAGATAAATTGCGTTGAAAGGGCGTCTGTCAGTGTTTTTTTAATCATATTGAGCTTTCTCGCACTTGTGATTTTATTTTTACCTTCATCATTAACATAAAACACATCGAGAGCCTTATCTCCTTCTGTAAATATTTTTGCATATTCAATATTCAGATTTAATCCTGAAAGGGTTTTTAAAATTAAATAAAGCAGCCCCATTCTATCTTGCGTTTCTATATCGATAATCGTAAATTTTTCTGAAGTCTCATTATCAAATTTCACTGTGGTAAGAATTTTTAATTTTTTCTTCTTTTTTATTTTAAGATATTTCCGATGTTTTCTTATCATTCCGTCAATTGAAAAATCCTTTAAAAGAACATTTTCAAGGTCATCATTAATTTTTGTCCATACATAATCATTTACGATTCCAACGATTGTAATATCGTCAACTGCAATTCCATCCTTTCTTGTAAAAACCTTTGCACTGAGAATATTTAATTCATGAAATGTCAATGTTCCGACAATATCTGCCAGCAGCCCGATTCTGTCTTTGGTAGAACAGATTGTAAATTCGGTGAGGTCGGATTTTTCTTTTTTTACAACATTTGTCGAGAACACATTTTTTTTTGCATTTTTTATTATTCTCAAATGTTCCTTAATAGTAGTCGGTGATGTCGAATAGATATATTTTTCATGAATATTATTTAAATGTTCATCAATCTCATCAATGGAAAATTCATCCTTGCATTCATAAATTATATCTTCTCTTAAATATTTCAAAACATCTTTTCTGAGTTCTTTATATTCATCGAGTGTGATATAATTCATAGTTTTATAAAATAATTCCCATAAGATTGAATGTTTCCAATCTGTCCAGACATTGGGTCCTACAGCACTTAAGTCGCAATAGGTCATAATATAAAGCATTTGGAGTCTTTCAGGATTAGCGACAATATTTGAAAATTCGGCGATACTATCATCATCATCGAGGTCTCTTGTCTGAATAAACCTTGACATCACCAGGTGATTTCTAACGAGGAATTCCACGAGGGAGGTCTGTTCCTGACTGATATTCATTCGTTTTGCAATTTTTGGGACTAACATAAGACTTTTTTCTACATGATTGAGCCCATAAATTTTCCCAAGGTCGTGAAACAATAATGCCAGTCTGATAGTACCAATATTATTGAGATTCTTAAGTGCTTCAGAAAGTCTGGACAGTCTCAGTTCAGAATCTTTCAGTAATTTATCCAGATATTTAAATGCAAGAAGGGTATGCTCATCAGCGGTGTATGTATGAAAATTATCATAATAAACAAAACAATTGATTCTTCTGAATTCAGGAATCAAACGGTCTAATACTCCGAGCTCATGCATAGTTCGAAGAACAGGTTCAACACTTTTTTTATTTGAGATAATTGATAGAAATATTTTATTTGCTAAAGTATTTTTACTTAGAGGATTATTAAGAGATTTAAGACCTTTTTTTATTTTTGTTTTCAGTTTATTGCTTAATCGACAATTGAACTTCTGCTGATAATGAAAAACCTCGAGTAATTTTGCCGGGTTTCTTGAAAATAAGCTACTTCTATTATCAATTGTCAATTCTTCCGTATTAACTAACTGAAGCCCGTTATTCAGCCGTCCGATTTTATTTTTTTCATGACCTTTTGTAAGAACCAGCGTTTCTATAAAATCCTGTTTAAAAAGACTGATATTTCTTGCATTCGAATAATAGTCGCGGAGCAGTTTTGCTTCGGCTTTTGAGACATTATTCGATTTATATCCCAGATTCTTTGCGACGATGGGCTGTTCATCAAAGGTTAAAAGGTCCTTTTTGGAGCGAAATAAAAAATGAAGCTCATTCCTGATTCTCAGAAGAAAATCATAAGATTTCTGAAGATTTATAATTTCATCTCTTGGATATATTCCATTTTTATAAAGATATTTCAAATCAATACTGCCGAATAAAACCTTCGAAAACCATATGACAATGTGAAAATCTCTTAATCCGCCTGAACTTTCTTTTATATTCGGTTCTCTCACGTATATGGAATAATCGTACAAGTTATATCTGAACTGCTGCTCTTCAATTTTTCCTAAAAAATATTTTTTTCTGTTTTCCTTTCCGATAAATTTTAATATTCTTTTTTCAAATTCGTTAAAAATATCCCTCTCTCCAGTAATATATCTTGATTCCAGCATTGCGGTAGCAGAATCCATATTCTCTTTTGCAATCTCTATACAATCTTTTATTGACCTGGTAGAATATCCGAGGTCAAAACCAATGTCCCAGGAAAAATATAAAAACTTATTGATAATATTCTCAATTTCCTTATTCATTCTGTTTTTATAAATAATAAGAATATCAATATCCGATTGGGGGCTTAGGTCTTCTCTACCGTATCCCCCGATAGCAGCAATACTGAGACCGATATTTTCGGTATTTGTTCTACTATTGTCGGCTGTGAGCAATCGATAAATATTTTTTAATATATCATCAAAAAACTGTGAATGAAGGTTAACGAGTTTCTTTCCCCCCATACCATTTCTGTGGAGTGAAAATAATATTTTTTCTTCTTCTTTGATGGAATTCTTAAAAAATTGAATAAGCTCTTTTTCACTTAAATCCGACGATAATTTCGCGAACTTTTTTCTTAATTCCTTCAGCTTGTTCAAATATCTTATCATAACCAAAGTCTGTCAAACGATTTTTTGTATTAATATATTTTCCTGTATTCTCTATGTTTCAATGCAGTTTGACTTTTGCCAGATAGACGGATGTTCTTTCGATTCTGAAACCCGGACTTTTATCTTTATTTCCCAACCCGGAGTAATAACTCACCCACAGCACTCCGTCATGCCAAACTAATCCCGGATAGCTGGTATCATATCCGACCGGCGGAAGTGCTAAGAATTCCTCAAGTGTTCCAGCTTCCGGGTCGAGCCAGCAGAGTGCGGTTCGCCTTGTCTTATCATATAATCGTCCTGCGGCGACTAATTTCCCGTCAGGGAGCTGCAGCAAATGTGGGCCTCCTAACCGCTCACCAAGGTCTTTCCATTTCCACTTTTTATACGGGGATTTTGCAATACCCAACTGAGCTGTGTTTGAATCCGATGCATCGCGCCGCAAGAGACACAAAGCCGTATCATCCGCAAGAAAAATAATTGAGGTTTCACTGGGAGAACCCTCATCAAAAAGGTTATCAACGAGTGTATCGAATTGACGCCCATTTCTGCTTTTATATAAACGTATAAACCTTTTACCTACAGTCGAATAACCGATGCCATAAGCAGTGCCTTTGTGCCAGGTAACCCGCCACAGCCACATATTCTTGTCTCCGACTTTAATACCTTTGCTCCATTTACTGCCATCATCCGAAAACCACACCATAGACCGGTGTCGTGCATCAGCGGGTTGATGGAGGGCAGCGCCCCCACAGAGCATCAAACGGTTATCCGATGTAACAGTGAGTTTGGGGTCACGGAGGTCTGCAGTCTTTGAAGTTATAAGTGCCGCGGAAGTCCAATTCCCGCCGTCTTTTGAAGTAATCACCCTTAAAGCTCCATCAGGTGAGACGTGTGCTTTTGCTTCCCGAAAGGTGCAGTACCAGTTGCCCTTGAAACGCACCAAATCCGTAAACGCATTATGAGGCGATTTATCCCAAATCTTTTTAGCTTCTAAAAGCTCCACTTTTGCATTTTCCCGGACTGAAGCAGTTTCTCCACATATGCTCATCTGAGTTCCTGCCAGAATACAAGTAAATAAACAGAGATAAACCAACCGAAAGTGCGGATGCCTGTTCAGCTTGCATATTTTGAGCTGTCTTATAAATTTTTTATTTCTCCTCATAATTTTTTATATATACTCCATTGTTTCTTTTATTTCCATCAGAACCTCGGTAATAAACAATGAAACCACAAAGGGCACAAAATATACGAAGAATTATTAAATTCTATTTTTTTCTTATTACTCGTAGATAAACTTATACTATTCAGACCAGCCGGGCAGTGAAACGGTCGCCTGGTAGTTGGAATAATTATACAGCGGATTACGTATCGGTTTATAGAGTTTACCTGTTTTGGGATTATCGTCCTGTGTATATACCCAGATTTCCCCTGCGTCCCATACGACTATCTCGTCACGGCAGTCGCCGGTTATGTCGAGCACAGCATTACACAAATCCGGATGACCGTCACCTGGGAATTTTACCACCTTCCGCCCCCACCCGTCATAAAGCCCACCTTCTATAACATTAGGCGACAGGATATAATATTCTTCGGAGCGCCCTGTCCAGTTAACGGGCAGCATCATGCTGCCGTGCTGAACGGGCTCAAAATCATAATAGAGGTCACCCTTGGCATCGAAGTAATGGATGATTCCCTGATTTGCCCAGAAATTAATGGTAACTGTTTCCAGACCGGGCAGGTCATCGCGAAAATTTGCCGCAGCCGGATTCTGAAGATGACCATAGTAATGATGTTTCAGTATATTACCTTTCAAATCGATAAAAATCATTCCCTCATCACTTGCAGCATTTAACAGAATGGGTTCGGCACCTTCTACGGCTGAAAAATTTACAACAGCTACACCATCCGCATGGTCATTTAATGTATCATCTAAACTCCAGAGCATTTTTCCATTATCATCAAACAAGGAATATCCAACAGCAATTTCATCTTTTCCGTCTCCGTCCACATCATAGGCATAGGGATAATGTCCTGTTACACAGGAAGCTTCCCACATAATCTCCAATCGGTCGTTTAATGCCCAAAAATTCTGATAGCGGTCTTTAATTATAATATCCCTGTCGTGTCCGGTTCCCCGGAGGTCACAGAAAAACAGGCAGTCTCCCAGTATCCGCCGAAACTTATTATACGGCGGTCTTTTAAACTTGTTTATCGGTGTTGGAGCTTTATATTTTGTTTTCCCTGTGGCACCATCTGCCACGACGATTTCAAAGTTTTTAGCATAAATAACTTCGGTTTTTCCGTCGCCGTCAAGGTCGTGAATCTGAAATCCTACATCATTCGTCAAATGGTCTTTCCACTGGTCGGGTTCACCTAACTGCCAGAGGATTTCTCCGTCAAAAGTCATCGCAGTCAGTGCACCTACTTCGCTGTTTCTGTCTTTCGGTCCGTGGTGTAACACCTGACCAATCAGCACATCTATCTGACCGTCGTTGTTAAGGTCTCCAAACCGCAGATTTCGCCCGACACCAAATCCGTCTGTGTAGATTTTTTTCCATAAAACAGGTTTGGGATTTGCCGCCTGAAGTTTTTCCAATTCCTGTTCTTGTTCTGCTTTTCGTGTTTGATATCGTTTTTTCTCTTCCGGTGCCGCCGTGACCAATACAGAGCGGTATCGGGTTGGAACATCGGACATCAGACCTACCCTGCCGTTTAAATAAGTTTCATCTTCCGCTTCCAGAACGGTTCCACCGTTTAATTCCACCCGAATACTACTGCCTTCAACGGTAACTCTTGCCGTTATGTATTGACCGGGCTGCCAGGAGAACTCGCTCTGAGCAAGAATCTTTACATAAGGTTCATGATAAGCAGTCGCATGACGAACCATCTTTAACACAGCATTCGGTCCGTTTACGCCGAAAAAATAATAACAGCGGTCGTTCTTGTAACGGAACAAAAACCCACTCTGAGCCTCTTTTGTATCGGGAGAAAACTCAACCTCAACAGTATAGTCCTGCCAGAGGTCATCTCCTGCAATAATCATAGGATGTGTGAGTCTTCTTTCATTTTTAGATGATGTGTAAGACTGGTACATTATATGTCTGCCATCTTCAATAAGAACGCGCCACGCCCGCTGTGAACCGTTGCTCCTGAAACACGATACCACCCAGTTTCCTTTCGGAGCGGTTGCTGAAATGTAGTGATATTCCGCATGTGCTCCAACTACACCGCCGGAAAACATACCGGATTTTAATTCGCCAAATCCATCTTCTAAAAGGATATTAGCATCAAAATCACCGAATTTTCCGCAGGATAATAAAGCGATACAAAAAACCAATATTAAACAAACACTGCCAAAATTTCGCATTTTAATCCTCCTCAATTTTTAAA
>JAUVVT010000161.1 GCA_030604505.1 bacterium
ACCTATAACTCTGCCCCTTGCAGTTCTGTTAATAAATCCTATTTTTAAAAGGTATGGTTCTATCATATCTTCAATTGTTTCACACTCTTCATTCAATGATGCTGAAATCGCCTCAATCCCAACAGGACCGCCATTATAATTGTTTATAACTACATCAAGATATTTTCTATCAAGATTATCAAGACCGATACTGTCCAATTCTTCAATTTCAAGAGCTTTTTTAGCAAGTTCACTAGTAATCTCTCCATCACCCCTCACCTGAGCATAATCTCTTACTCTTCTCAACAGGCGATTAGCAACCCTTGGCGTACCCCTTGACCTCAATGCTACTTCATTTATTGCTTCTTCACTTATTTCAACCCGAAGTATCTTTGCCGACCTATTCGTTATCTGCATTATATCTTCGGATGGATAAAAATCTATTAGATGAAATATCCCAAACCTGTTTCTTAAGGGTGCAGATATAGAACCTGCTCTTGTTGTTGCCCCGATTAAAGTAAAATGTTTCAATGGAAGATTAATTGTCTTAGCCATCGCGCCCTTTTCAACAACAAAATCAATCCTAAAATCTTCCATTGCCGGATACAAAAATTCCTCAACCGTCGAGGAAAGTCGGTGTATCTCATCTATAAATAATATATCTCCTTTAGAAAGACTGGTCAATATTCCAACAAGGTCTCCTGCTCGAACCAGAGCCGGTCCCGATGTAGTAAAAATGTTGGTGCCCATCTCATGGCACATTATATGCGCAAGTGATGTTTTGCCCAAACCCGGCGGCCCGTAAAACAACATATGTTCAAGCGGCTCATCTCTAAGTTTTGCAGCTTCGATAGATATCTTTAGCTTCTCAATAACATTCTTCTGACCAACATACTCATCTAAGCTGGACGGTCTGAGATTCTGATTAAATGTCTCTTCAATCGGGTCTATCTCTTCAGGCGATACTATTCTGTCTCTTATCATAATAATTTATCTTTTTAAGGAAAATATTGCTTTTATCAATTCTTCTGAACTTTTTATACTTTTATTCCTGATCAAAGCAATACCTATTATTTCCTCAGCTTCTCTCTTTTTATAACCAAGCCGCTCTGTTAATACCTCAAGAGTCTCATCCTTGAAGTCTAAAGTTTTATGATGTTCAGCGACTAAAGGCTCGCCTTCTTTAATTAAAGCATAATAAGAAAGTTTCCCTTTTAACTCGGCAACGATTTTCTCTGCCATTCTGGGTCCAATTCCCGGAAGAGTGCTCAATTTCTTTGCATCACCTAATTCTATTGCCGCAGCAATTTCCTTTATCGGCATCGTCAAAGACTTCAACGCTTTCTTTTCACCCAATCCCTTAACCGTAACCAACTTTTCAAAAAACTCCCGGTCTATCTCATCCAGAAAACCTATCAATCTTGGAAATTGATTTCCTCCCCCAAAACCACCCTCAATATAATAAAGTGTATATAAAGAAACTTCATCCCCTTCCTTTTTGGAAGTCCGCAGTTTATTCACCAAACCGCTTGGAAGCAAAACCTGGTAATATACCCCGTTTATCCCTACAACAATATATTCATCTTTAAAACTCTCTAATTTTCCAACAATCATGGAAATCATAATATTTATAAATTCTATATTTTCCGCAGCATTGCGGAAGCATGACATAAGGCAATAGCTAAAGCATCGGAAACATCGTTAGGGGTGGGAATTTTATTCAGATTTAACCTCCTCATTATCATTCTCTGAACCTGTTCCTTGGTGGCTCTCCCGTTTCCAGTGATAAACTTTTTTACTTGTGTGGCTGAATAATTCACAACAGGAACTGAGCTTAATCCGGCAGATAGCAATATCACACCTTTCACATATCCCATCAGCACTGCAGTTTTGGGGTAACTTTTATGAATATAAAGCTCTTCTATCGCAACCGTCGAAGGATTGAATTCTCTAATTATTTCGTTGATTCCTTTATAAATGCTTACAAGTCGGCTTTCAATAGGTTTGTTAGCCCCAGACCTGACCACTCCTCCTTCAACAACTTTCTCAATATTTCCATCTATCTTGATTAATCCATAACCGGTTTTTTCAAGCCCGGGATCAATTCCCAAAATTAGTGTATTACTGTGCTTCATTAAAAATTTTTCATTTCTTCATCATCAATATCAAAATTACTATAAACATTTTGGACATCATCATGCTCTTCAAGCGCATCCATCAGTTTCAAAACTTGCCCGGCTTCTTCACCTTCCAACCTCTTAAAATTGTTTGGAACCATCGTAAGATTTGATGATGAGAAATCAATATTTGCGCTCTTCAATGCCTTTTTTACATTTTCAAATTCTTCTTGAAGCGTTACAATTTCAAAAACTCCCCCATCATTGATAATATCTTCTGCTCCCTGCTCAATTGTAACTTCTATAAGCTCATCTTCGGTAACTTTGCTGTCTTCAACAACAATAATCCCCTTTTTATCAAATATCCAGGATACCGACCCAACCGCTCCCATACTTCCCCCATACTTACCCAAAATATTCCTTACATCAGCAACTGTCCTGTTTTTATTGTCAGTTACAATTTCAATCAAAAGTGCAATCCCACCAGGACCAAATCCTTCATAAACAATCTCTTCATAGACTATTCCCGGGAGATCACCTGTGCCTTTTTTGATTGCCTTATCTATATTAGCCTGAGGCATATTATTTGTCTTGGCGCTTTGAATTGCAGTCCTGAGCCGTGGATTAGAATTTTCATCTCCTCCGCCTTGTCTCGCTGCAACAGTTATCTCCTTTATTAACTTTGTAAACAATCTTCCTCTTGCCGCATCACTCTTCTCTTTTTTCCTTTTTATCGTACTCCACTTAGAATGACCGGACATAAACGCTCCCTATACAAATTGCTAATTCTAATTTTTATATATTTTATAATATAATATATTTTCGCCCTAATTCCTAATAAAAAATTAGTTTAACTGCTTCTGTTTTAACCTTTTCTATAAAATTTTAAGCTGAAAAATTATCTCAAAGTGCTATATCCCAACCTTTCAATTTTTCAATCATATTATAATTCGTCATATCATAATGAATGGGTGTAATTGAAATTTTCATTCTGTGAATAGCTGAATCCTCAGTATCTGATGCTTCCTCAGGGTCGCCTCTTTTACCCACAAGGTTATCATGTATTTGATTTGACTCTTCCCTGTTTTTTTTAAAATCTTCCAAAAATCTTCTAATCCCCTGTCTTGTTATACTGATTCCTCTTATATCGGATTCTAAAATTGGTGGTACATTTACATTTAATAATGTTCCTTCCGGAAGTCCAAACTTAAGCGCCTTTAATGCAAGCTCTCTGGTGAACTTTGCCGCAAATCCAAAATCCCCTTTCTTCCAATTACCCATAGAAACAGCAATTGCAGGAATTCCATATACCACTGCTTCCTTGGCTGCTGATACCGTCCCCGAATATAATGTATTCAAACCCGTATTCTCACCATGATTTATTCCGGATATAACAAGTTCCGGTTTCTGCGGCAAAATCTCCATAATGCCGAGTTTAACACAATCAGCAGGTGTTCCCCTGACCGCATACCCAAAAAATCCACCATTTTTATAAAACTTCTCCACACATATTTCATCTCTTACCGTAATTGCATGACTGATACCGCTCTTTTCACTGTCGGGAGCAATTACAAATATCTCACCTAAATTCTTCACCTCGCGGTGTAAACTCTCGAGCCCCTGTGAGTCTATTCCGTCATCATTTACTAACAAAATTCTTTTATTTGTCATTGTCCTATATAGCCAAAAAATTATTCCACAGTTTCATTATTATTTCCAATAAAAAAATCAAAAATTTCAGTAATTTTATTTTTCATATCCTTTCTATCGACTATAATATCTAAAAATCCATGCTCCAGAACAAATTCAGACCTCTGAAATCCCTTCGGCAAATCTTCCCCTATTGTCTGTTTAATAACCCTTGGTCCTGCAAAACCGATCAACGCTTCCGGCTCGGCAATTATAATATCTCCGAGCATTGCATAACTCGCCATAACACCGGCAGTTGTGGGATTAGTCAATATAGAAATATATAATCCACCGGCAGTTGAATATTCTGAGAGTTTCGCACTCGTCTTCGCCATTTGCATCAGCGAAGCAAGTCCCTCCATCATTCTTGCTCCGCCGGTAGCAGATACAATTATCAGCGGTATATCCTCGTCCATTGCTCTTTGAGTAGCTCTCTTGACCTTTTCCCCAACCACCGAACCCATACTTCCGCCGATAAACTTAAAATCCATCACACCCCCTGAAACTCTATATCCGCTAATCTCTCCCAAACCTGTCTTTATCGCATCATTTAATTTTACCTTTTTTATTGTACTTTTCAACTTATCGCCGTATTTCTCTCTTCCCATAAAATCTAAAAAGTCTTTTGATTTCATATCAGCGTCAGTCTCGGTAAAACTTCCAATATCAGTTAACATCTTAATGTAATCATTGCAGCCCATCTTAAAGTGAAAATTACACTTCGCACAGACATAAAGGTTTTTTCTCAACTCTTTAATATATATGATATTACCACACTTTTCACACTTCTCCCATAATCCCTTTGGAAGGTCTCTTCTTTCTTTAGTTAACAAGCCGCTTACCGACCTTTTAAACCACGACATTTTTCTTTTCCCTGTTTATTTGTGATATAATGTTTGCTGTTGGAAAAATTACAACTTTTTTCCACCACAAAAAACACGAAGTAAAATATTTAAAGAATAGGGTATCATAAAAACACTTTTTAGAAATAATCAAAAATATCATTCAAGAAATGTCATTCCCGTGAAAACGGGAATCCTCTTTTACGCTGTGTGCGTGGGCTTCGCCTTGGTGTTGTCACCAACACACTTTCCCCCTCTAAAAACCAATAAATACATGTCATTACGAGGAGCGGAGCGACGTGGTAATCTGCTTTTTCAGCAGTCTCATTATTTAAATATTTTCTCTTCGTGCCCTTCGTGGTTAATATCTTTCTTAAAAAAAGCAGCAAACCTTACTGTGACTTTTGCTGTAAAACTTCTTTAATCATCACAACGGCATCTTCCCCATTATCAGAATAATATCTCTTTTTTATTGATAATGGAACAAACCCAAATTTTTTATACAAATTTATTGCCGATTCATTCGATTTTCTCACTTCAAGGAAGAAGAGCTTCCCTCCCATATTCGATGCTTCGTTAACAATATAATCCATCAATCTTGTTCCGATTTTCAATCTTCTGAATCCCTCCTTAACGGCAATATTACCAATGTGAATCCCGTCAATAACAATCCACGAAAAGGCATATCCAATAATCTCCTCAATAAACTCAGCTACTACAGAAAATCCTAAATTATCTTCATTCAAAATCTTCAACATCTCTTTCTTTGACCATGGATTTTTGAATATTTTCTGTTCTAATTCATCGACCGCATCTATATCTTCAGCCCGCATTTTTCTTATCTTTAAATCCTTTTCAATAAACATTTATTTATTATTACTTTTCATCCTGATATCAAAATCCCTTAAATACATAGGCACAGAATCTTCATTATCATCCGGTTTATTCATTCTTTCATAACCCATTCTCGCCACAAGAAAACCGCCCGAAAAATCAAATCCACTTTTGAAATAAACATTAGAAAATCTTTTCGCAATCTCTTTTTTTAATTTTTCATCTATTATTCCGGTAAAA
>JAUVVT010000330.1 GCA_030604505.1 bacterium
ATTAATAGCTGTCCAGGAAGTATCTGTATCAAGTTTTTTATAAATTCCACGAAGTTCTGTTCCTGCATAAACCTTTGTCGTAGAACTCGTATCGATTGCTAATGATGTAATCTTCGGATACGGAGTTGGAAAACCCGTGCTTATATTCGTAAACGAAACTCCCCTGTTGCTACTGTAAAAAACACCACTGCTCGTAGTCGCCACATACACCCTGTTCGGATTTTTAGGGTCAACCAAAATCGTAGTAATATTTGGAGAACCGCTTAACGGACTGCCCACACAAGCACTCCAATCATTGCCCCCATTTTCTGTTTTATACATCTTACCGTTCGATATGCCCCCGTATAGAATATTGGGATTTGAAAGATCTATTGTAATATAATTGACATTCAGACTATCCTGCAGACCATTATTTACAGAAAACCAAGAATCCCCTCTATCAAGAGATTTATATACGCCGCTGTCGGCGTTAACATATAATATCTGGGAATTTTTAGGATTTAAAACCAATGTTGCGATATTGGTATCTACGAGCCCGTTTGCGGGTTTTCCTATCTTTGTCCAGATTGTACCCCCGTTATAACTCCTATATACACCACCGCTGTCTGAAGCCGCAAATAAAGTGTCCGGATAGTTCGGGTCTAATGCAATCCCGATAATCTTTTTATTAGTGGTATTTCCCTCTATTACAAGCTTAATTCCGGTTAGTTCACTCCACGCTCTTCCGCCATTCGTTGATTTAAATATCGTAGATGTATCATTTCCTGCATAAATTATACTCGAATCTATCGGATTTATTGCAATCGAACTTATGGTCTCCGATATACCAATAGGCAGACTGCCGGTAAAAGTCCATTTGTCTTTTCCACCGTATAAATTCTCACCGGAAATTAAGAACAACGAAATGAATATGAATAGATATAATTTTTTTTTAATCATTTATTTTATTAAATAACTTTTAGAAATTTATCTACTATAAGTTTTTTATTTTCAACTTTATATCGTCATTAATATTTTATAACTTTAATTAAAAGCATCACATAAAATATATTTTTTTGTTTTTTAAATTTATTATTATAGTTATTTTATTTTCAGGAACATTTGTACCTCAATTGAAGTAAAACTCAATTAGGTATATCTAAGAAAAATATTCTCAATACTTTACCAAAAACAATCCTTAGAATGAGCACCAAAAAAATACCCTGGATTATCTCTATACTGTTTCATTTAACTATTGCACTTATACTGCTGTTTATAAAATTACAAATCAAGAAGGAAGCCCAAAAACCCCCTCTTGAGATAACCTACGTATCCCCGATAGAAGAGTATGAAAAAATAGAGCCCGAAGAAAAACGGGAAGAAGTTCTTCCTCAAAAAATAAAACCACTGCCAAAGATAGAGGATATTGTACTTCCGGAAAGGAGAACCACAACATATATCCCCGAATATTTAGCCCGAGAACACATAACCCCGGAAGATTCAATCAGATTATTACAGGAAAGTATAAGAAAATATTTCAAAGAAAAAGAGATAATTCCTTATGCCGGCAACAAGTTTGAATTCCTTGATTTTGACTTTAATGAAAAATATAAAACGGTATTAGAACAGGATTCCTTAAAAATGCTTGAAATCCTACTTGCAAAAAACTTTGAAAACATTGTCTTAAGCGAAGAAGAAATAAGAAACCTTCCGAGACATTCAGACCCGACTGCAGAATGGCTCTTTCGTAGACAGGGCGGTGCTGATGTATTACCCATTATACCGCTAATTGCAAAAGGAATACAATTAGCACAGAAAGTATTAAAAAATTTATTTTTTGAAGAAAATCCGGAACGGGCTAATCTCTTTTTAAGTAATATAGAAATAAGAATTCTAAATATAATCTGGGTAAAAAAAATAGTGACTCCATCAAGTCTATATGAAAGGTTGCCGCCTAATATCAACCTGAAACTTTCAAATATAGTTAATATTCTTATGGAACTGGAATCCAAAAAGATTTTAGTGTCAAAAAAGGGACTTTATGAATATATTTATGTGCCGGTTGTTAGTAAAAAGGATGTCTTTGAATATTATATAAGAAATTTAATAGAATTAGATGAAATTGAAAATAAGAATATACCGGTTAGCCAAAATCTAAAAGACTCGCTTCTTCGGAAAATTGAATTATTAAATTCTGATACCGTCTATTGAAAAAATAGATTAAAAATTTTTTTATTCCCCAAAATTATAGTTTAACAAAAGTTTCCCTGATTTACTATATTGTAATTTATGGACGACTTTTCCCTATGTCTCTATATATTTCTCCTTTTCATCCATACTTCACTTCTCCCTCTGTGCCTATGTCACTTTGTGCCTTTGCGTTTTTATAACTTTGCGCCTCTGTTCCTAAGCTTTAAAAGCCGATTTACTCTAATGCAATTCTTCAGTCTATTATACCCGAAAATTGCGATACTAAAAGATGTTATTAAGATGGAAATGAGATTGCCACGCTTCCTTCGGTTGCTCGCAATGACATAACGGTAATTTTTGTGCAACACTAATTTGATTTTAATAATATCATATTTATTATAAATTTATAATCTCTATTGCAATTTTCAGGTTATATATACATTTCTCCTAAAATAACAGTAACTGCAGTTCCAGTTATAGACAAGGAATTAATCTTTCCATCTTTTTCGACGATAGATACATCAACCCTTCCCGGTCTATTCAGACAATCCCCCTGCTCGCCTGTATATGAATATTTTCCTTCCGCACCTTTAGCAAGACCGTTTTTTAACATATAAATCCCTATTTCTCCATGAGCTGAACCGGTTACCGGGTCCTCATTAATTCCAAAGTAAGGGGCAAAACACCTCAGATGCAGTGAAGAGCTTTTATTAATGGTTTCAAGTGACAGCAGAGAAAACAATCTTAAATTGTTATCTTCACTGAATTTGGACATTTTTGAGAAATCTGGTGTTATACTAAAAAGAGGATCTAATCCCTTAACAGGAATAACGACAACATTCTCACTCTTCATAATTGGCAGCGAATTATTAAAAACATCTTCATTAGAATTAAAAATTCCCTTCAATTCTTCTTTATTTATTTCAAATTCAGAAAATTCAGGAACCGGAATAAAAAACGTAACCTTTATATCTCCTCTCTTAGATATTTTAACATCAACAGGTAAAATACCCTTTTTTGTCTGAACCTTATATTTATAGTTACCCGCCTTTTTCATTCCATATTTTTTCTCCTCGGCAAGGACATAAAATCCGGCTATAGTTGCATGTCCGCAGAGGTCGACTTCTCTTGATTGGGAAAACCACCTTATAGAAAGGTCGGCATCCGGTGAAGTAGGCGGAAGAATAAAAGCTGTCTCGGAAAGATTCATCTCCTTCGCAATACTCTGCATCTGTTTTTCAGTAAGACCGCTTGCAACAGTCACAACACCGGCAGGATTGCCAAAAAAAGGATTCTTTGTAAATGCATCTATCTGCTTTATCTTGATTTTTCTCATTTAATTCCCCATATTAAAATAGATAAAATCTTGCTTAAAAATAAATATTGATTTTTTTCAATATTTCAATTAACTTTTAATACAATGTAATAAAATTTATCCAATTTTCAACAATTTTTATTAAGAGGTTTATTTATGGGATTAATGAATAAAATGCG
>JAUVVT010000158.1 GCA_030604505.1 bacterium
CGTATTTTTGCTTACTTTTAAAACATACCCTTCGGAACCGGGATTATCAGCTGTTGCACGCAAAGATTGCTGGCTGCAATAATTCTTCACCAGTGGATTATCCACTGTGCCCATTAAAATAAAATTCCCATTAAAATGCAGTTTTGATACATGCTTTACCTTAAGTGCAAGACCATATTTGTCGCCCAATTCGGCAGCAAGGGAACGCGCCATAAATATATCATTCTTCATTGCATTTTCCGGCACCAAAATCAAAGTCTCTTCATCTAATTTGAAGTGACCTTCTAATAACGAAGTTTCCTGGGGAGTTGGAAAAATCAGAGTCCGTTCACCTGCTGCTGCTGTCAAGCAACAACCAAAAAGAAATGAACAATAAGTAACCAATACTAAAAAATTATTAAGTCGGTTAAAGAATTTACCATTCACTCTGTTTCTCCATAAATTATTTTATGAAAATAATTGATTTTAATTGTGGAAATTATAGGTGTTGAAACAACGATATAATTACTTATGGGAAAACATTCTATAAAAATAGCATTATATTCTTTGATGATTTAAAATATTTTGTAAAATTTTGTGTTCTGGGATTTTATTGTAAAACAGTTTAGTTTGCATTATGTTGATAAGGTCAGCGAACTACATATAATTTAAAAAAGCTGAAATCTTTATTAAAATAAAACTCAAATATAACTAAATTCGCTTTTGTATTTGAATTGTTCAAACAAAAATTATTTACCCAAATTTTTTTACAAAGTCAACATATATTTTGTTTGGAATTAATAAACCTTTATGCTTAGGGTGTGGTGTATGTGTGTCTTTATATTCTGTTTTCAATTTTAGCCAGCATTCTCCTGCTTCTTTTATCAGTTTTTGCAAATTTTCCGGTTTCGGCTCCGGTGAAACTTGAACTACCCTGCTGTTATTCACTACTTCTCGGAGCCAATCGTAAACATTACCGTACAATTCAGGATGGGGTGAACGTAACTTATCTAACTTTTCATTTTTTGCGGCAAGGTCTTTTTCGATATTCTCATCTGTCGGCATCCTGTGTTCATTTTTATATAAAGCATTAAAATGAACAACCCATCTTGAAAATTTAATGTCTGCATAAGCCATGATGTCATAATCAACCTCAATTTTATCCTTTCCATACATAACAACATGACCGGTGTCCATATGGGCAATAACGGGTTTATTTGAATTTGCCTGTAAAATGGCAAGAAATCTCTTCATCTGTTCAATAGTGCATGGTTCCATACCCGGCTGATACATTAGTTCTGTTGATGAAGAAACCGTTTCTGAAGATTCCTGAAGTAACATCGCCAGTTCTAAACTTTTTGCCTCGGCACCGGTTAGTTCTGTCTCCAGGTCAATACCTGCAAAATTAAAATCTTCCTTTCCGTTCATTGAAGCAAATTCTTGTAATGTAACAGTTTCA
This sequence comes from bacterium, assembly GCA_030604505.1. GTDB lineage: Bacteria > SM23-31 > SM23-31 > JAUVVT01 > JAUVVT01 > JAUVVT01. Next base: position 1,439 of record JAUVVT010000158.1, read on the forward strand.
AACCGTTGCGGATAAATCGTCGCGACTCTGTGCCCGTTAATATTGGATATACCAAGATACTCGGCAATCTTTATAAAATTAAGAAACAGCTGAATATTTTTATTTTTGTTTGATTTCGGTCCATCAAAATATCCTCCTGATATCTGCATAATACTGTAAATATCGGCACCGGTGCCGATTGACAGATTCTTCAATCCCAATTTTTCCTCAAGTGAAAGAATCCTGTCTAAAAGTCTATTAACCGCATCAGGATTTTTATGGTAATTTAAAACCGGCACTACCCCGAAAACATCTTCGGAAATTTCTGCAGTTATAAGGTCATTCTGCTGATGAATAATATACAAATACTCTTCGAGGTTGTGAAGATTTAACAGTGTATAATGATATGTATTGGGTGTATATAAAATAATTGCAGGTTGATGTTCTTTTTTAGTATGCTCGATATGGAATTTATCAATTGTGTCGAAATCAAGTTTGGATACAGACATAGCCTTATTTTGATTTACGATTTACCATTTATAATTTTAATTCAGGAGCGTTTTCTATTAAATACTGCTCGGCTTCGGTGCTCCACAGATTATTATTGTTTTTCACGATAGATGTCAATCCTGCATATAGCTCTTTTAAAGGACCTTCTTCTTTACTTAATTTCTCAAAGTCAGTAATAGCAGTCAACGGCATTTTAATATGTGTGTAAAGTAATTTCTTTCCGCCGGGGATATTTGGGAGATTCATAATAGTTTCTACACCTGCATCCAACCCTCCAATATGACTTACCATAAATGAAGGGTCGATGATCCCATCCGACATTAATTTTAGTGCTTCTTTCATATCATCAGTATTCCCTCCGCTTGTTCCCACTATCTTATGATAATTATAGTGCACATCATAAAAATTAAAATCAGCTGAAAACTTCGGGTCTGAAGGACCGGCAAAGAAATTTAGCGTTCCCTCAAAACCGAGCATTTCCTGTCCCTGCTCTATAATAGTTTTTACAGGTGCAAATACAAAAACATCATTCATCATTTTCCCGTTTGTCAATTCACGTACACGTTCAATAACATTCTCTCTGTCCGAATTAATATAAATCAATCTTACCCCTCTGGATTGTGCATACTCTTCCGAAAGAAAAGATTTCGAGTGGTTCAGTCTGTCATCATCAATATCAGTAACTGCAAGTAATCCCGGTTTTCTTGCACCATTGATAAAATAACTTATCAAACCAAGACCCATAGGACCCGCGCCGCCTAATATTGCAGTATTTCCACCTTCAATAATTCCGTTGTTATGGTTATAACACCCAACTTTTAAATGATACTGTGCATGTGCCGCTCCAATAACGCAGGACAATGGTTCTGCTAAAGAAGCTTTATAGTAAGCATCTCCGGAATAATCCAATAAACAATCCATCACCAGTATATCTTTAGGCAGTATAACTTTTGTTGCATTTCCTCCAACATATCTGTATGAATATCCCGGCGCGCTCAATATTCCAACGGGCCCGTCCTCATAATTCATCGCCGGCTGTATCGTACATTTTTGCCCAATCTGCCATCTGTCTTTATATTTTTTCCCGACTTCAAGAATCATTCCGCCAAATTCGTGGCCAATCATAGTCGGCTCTTTGGAAATATTATCCGGAATCCGCTTATGATTTGCCCCCTGTTTCGCTGCTTTATATGACGACAAACAAAGACTATTTGTAATTATATCAACCAATATCTCATCAGGCTTTAAATCCGGCAGTTCAAATTTTTCCAGTCGTAAGTCATTCACTCCATATATTCTTATTGCGTATGTTTCTGTCCCCATTATTAATTCTTCCTAACTAAACACAATTTGACCGATGTCACTGGAATAAGGAATGTCAAAAATATTTCTTAAGCACAGAGACATAGAATTTACGATTTAATAAAATTAGTTATAAGTAAATTGCCATAAATCTTTTATTACTCTATTGCCTATTGGCTATTTCTTATTCCATATTTGTAAATCGCAAATAATCTTTCCTTTTTGCCTCTCTAACTTTACCATTCTATTTAAGCATTACCTGTCCGCCGGTTACCGGAATAGCCTGTCCGGTTTCATACTTCTGCTCAATAGCATAAATAATGGCTTTGTTTATGTCATCTAAACTAATCCCTTTTCCCATCGGACATTTTGACTCATAATATTTCCGCACATCCTCGATATTTTTTGCTCCCGCGACTTTTCCTGCTTTTAAATATTGCACAGATAATCCTTTTTTAGGGTCAGACCACAAGGGTCCCTCGAAGTAATTTCCCGGACAGACTGCATTAACCTTGATCCCACATTTCATAAATTCATAGGCAAAACTCTGCATAAGACCAATACCCCCGAATTTACTGCCTGCATACAATGCATTTGCCGGGCTTCCAACCAGACCCGACTTTGAACTAATTAAAATGATGTCGGATGTATAATCAGGATTAAATGCATTTTGTCTTTTCATCACACCAACACTCTCTCTGACAATTTTAAAAAATGCTTGATAATTCACACTTGTCATCATATCCAATTGCTTATCTGACAAATTTTCTGTCGGTCCGGAGATTAAAATGCCGGCATTACTTACCAGAATATCAATACCGCCGTATAACTTGACAACTTTATCAATCATCTTTTTGATTTCTGCCGAATTCGTTACATCCACTTGTATGGCTAATGCACTTTCCAGGTGATACTGCTTGTTGATGCTGCTGGCAACATGCTCTGCAATCTTTAAATTTATATCTGCTACAATTACAAAAGCACCCTCTTTTGCCAAACCTCTTGCTATACCTTCACCAATACCCTGTCCTGCTCCGGTTATAATTGCCACACGGTTCTGGATTCTGCCATTTACGGATCCACGAATTATTGTTCTTCTGTAATTTTCTACCTCCCATCTTTCTATAAAATCTACCTTTTGTTCTGTCATATAGCACGGACCGCCAAATGAAGCGGTGTTTTCGGCAACCTTTATAAAATCTTTATATACATCCTGGGCAATTCTCGCCTCATTTAAACTGTCACCAATCGACAGCATCCCTGCCCCTTGAATAAAAACAATTTTCGGGTCAAACTTATTGGTTCTTCTATAATGTAAAAGTTCCTCCTGAACATTTTTTATCAAAGCATCACTATTGCGATTTTTTATATACCTTAAATGATAATCAATCCACATTGGTTTTTCTTTACAGTAGACCATATGATCCGGTGAAAACGTACCACCTGTAACAATTTGTCTTCCATTTGCGCTGTAAACTACTCTTTGCACATCTTTAGAATCATCAAAAATAACTACTCTTTTTACATCGGTACTTAAAAACCCGCGTATAGTAGGGGATATGATCTGTAAAACGTAAGATATTTCTTTCTTTGATAATTTTTCGTTCCCGATACGGGCAAATACAAATTTAGCACGATTCGAGGGTTTCTTAATATAGTTGCTTATCTTTTTTATCACATTTCCGGTATTTATGATGATATCATTAATTGTATCACCGGATACAATTAATCCGTGATTCTGGATTAATATTATTTTTGGACCCTTGCCTTTTTGATTTATTTTATAGTTTTGTAATTTTTTCTCTAAAACCTTTGTAAGAACATACCCCGGGTTTGCAGATTCAATCCACAAATACTCATAACCAAACAATTCATCAGCAATCTTTTTACCATTTCTCCCGCAACTTAATCCGTTAACGAGATTAGGGTGAGTATGGACTACAAATTTATAATCTATAATCTCATGCAAACTTGTTTCAACAGAGGGCCTCGGGCCAAACGAGCTCGGTTTAAAATCCAGTCTTGCATTTAGCAGGTCCTGCTTTATCTGTTCTTCTCTTTCAAATGGCTCGAAGCTGTATTTTTTCTTTAATATCTTTCGTATCTTTTTCCTGTCGATTGCAACAAATTCTTTCTTCTTAATCTCTGCTAAGGTTGTCCCGCTTGGCTTAATATATAATATATCAGTACTTTTAAAGGAAGTATTCCCACCACCAGCCAAAACAAAATCTTTGTTTTTTCCGAAGAAATGTGATATTTTAAGTAATTGATCTAAATCAGACATATTACCTCAAATAATCTCAAACAATTGTAAATATGTAATATAGTTTTTAAATGTAAAATATCAATCAAAAACTATTTATTCTGAAAAATTATATAATATTTAAATACACTGGTGTCCGGTTAAAATACAATGCAATAAAAATTATGTAATACCACAATGTCATTCCCGTGAAAACGGGAATCCATAACTTCAATAATCACA
>JAUVVT010000026.1 GCA_030604505.1 bacterium
CAAAAAAAACAAAAACTTGAAGATATTTTTATGAAAGAGATTGTTAAAACATAGTCCGGAGTCACAATTTTTTTTTAAAGCGTTTTAGCTATGATTATATTATCAATAGCAAGCAATACATTCAGAGAAACTATAAGAAATAAGGTATTATATAATATATTATTTTTTGCGTTAGGGATGATTATCCTTTCTCTGATTGTAAGTGAATGGTCGATGGGATATGAGGTAAAGATATTGAAAGATTTCGGTCTTTCGATTATGTCTTTGTTTGGATTATTAATAACCGTTTTTATCGGGGTAGGTCTTGTTCATAAAGAGATTGAAAAGAAGACGATATATGTTATAATTTCAAAACCTATTCACAGATATCAGTTTATTTTAGGAAAATATTTCGGACTCCTTCTGACGCTTCTCATAAATTTTATCATAATGTCTGCTGCATTGTATTTGATTCTTTACGTCTTCGAAAGAAACTTTGATTTACACTTGCTAAAAGCTATATTTATGATTTATATGGAGATGATTTTTGTAATGGCATTTGCAGTATTCTTTTCAAGCTTTACAACCCCGATGCTTTCAGCAATACTGTCGTTGTTTATATATATAAGCGGACATTTCAGCGCAGATATTAAACTCTTAGGACCGGGAATAGAAAGTAAACCATTTGAAGTTTTATTGAATCTATTACACTATATTCTTCCGAATTTAGAATATTTCAATATAAAAACGCAAGTAGTCCACCAACTTCATATATCAGCAGGTTCTATAATATTTTCTATTATTTATGGAATTTTATATACATCGGTGGTATTATTATTATCAATTTTTATATTTCAAAGAAGAGATTTTAAATAGTTTATACTTAAATGAAGAAAAATATATATCTTATTACAACTTTTTTAATACTTTGCTTGGGCATCTATTTTGTCCAGAATGTTCTTGACCGGGAAATAGAAGAAAGAACGGATATTGAATTTATGTACTTACCTGATGGGAGGGTTTTAAAGAAAGCTCTTAAAGGATTTGAAAATCTTGCAGCAGATATATATTGGATAAGAGGTGTTTTGTATTTCGGAAGAAATAACTTTGATGAAGATTATCCATTTCAAATACCGGAAATCTATTCTAAAAAGGAAAGGGAAAAGAAAGAAATTAATTGGGGAGAAAAGAAAAAAAAACTTGAACTTCTCAATAATATTTTAAATATTGTAATTGAGCTGGACCCTTATTTTCTATATCCTTATCTTTTTGGCGGTTTATTCTTGTCGATGAAACTTGGCGAGCCAAATGAAGCTATTGGAATTCTTCGTAAGGGAGAAAAGATATTCCCAACAGATTGGCGATTTCCCTTTTGGATTGGTTTTAATTATTTTTTTTATCTTGGTGATACAGAATCTTCTTTAAAAGAATTTTTAAGGGCAATGGCTCTGCCGGGATGCAGAAGTTATGTTAATGATATTGCACGAGGTATTATAGAGAATGAGGGAAAAAAAGAAATTGCAGTAAATTTTTTAAAAGGAGCAAGAGATTCTGCACAAAATAAGATTGTAAAAAAACAGTTTGATAAAATATTAAAAGAAATTGATCAAAAATATTAGTTTTTAAAGTTTTATTTTATATAACATTTACTTAAAAACAAAAGTAGATAGAATGATTTATTTAAAGATAACATCTATAATTCTTATAATTTTCAGTATATTATTAATTTTCAAGCCTTCATGGATATTTATAGCAAACAGGTGGGGCAATAAAATAATTTTTACAGATTCGGAATTTTTTTCTTCATCAAAGATTAGCGGTCTTTTATTCATTGTAATGGGCATATTTTTTATTTATTTAAGTTTTTATCTTGATAAATTGGAAATAGTTCTAACAATTATGAGGCAGTAGAAATGTTATTTTATCTTTTGCTAATTCTAATTACTGGAATAGTTTCAATAATAATTGGATTCGTTTTCATTATTAAACCGGAATTACTAATAAGGTCTTTAGAAATAGGTAACAAAGTATTGATAACAGATGAGCAAATAGCCCGATATCCAAGAGCATTGGGTGTAGTTCTATTAGTAATAAGTATTTTTATATTGTATGTTGCTGTAAATTATTAATTTGATTTAAGTATATTTGAAAATCAGGAACTGAATGCGACTTAAAATAGTTTTATTATATAAGATATTATTATGATAAATGAGATTAAAAAAGATTTCGGATTCACTATTATTGAACTTGTAATAGTAATAGTGATTTTAGGATTAATATCTGCTTATGCTGCTCCAAAGATGATTGATATGGTTAATGATGCCCGATTAAATTCAACAAAAGATGAAATGATGAAGATAAAATTAGCCATAGTAGGCGATGCTACTGCTGTTTCCGGAGGAGTTGCAACATTTAGAGGTTTCCTGGGAGATGTTGGCAGACCTCCGAACAATATTAGTGAATTATATTCACAGGGTGGCATACCGTCGTGGGATAGAACTGCAAATAATGGTCTTGGTGCGGGCTGGAATGGTCCATATATTCAAGCCGACGAATACGATGATGCCTGGGGAAATCCTTATGTTTTAAAATCTGATACAACAATTGTAAGTTATGGTCCTAATGGTGTTGATGACGGTGGTGGGGATGATATTATCCTACGTTATTAAAAAGTAAAGTGTAGAGTATTATGTATAATAAAATATTAAAAGATGATGGATTTACTCTGATCGAGTTGGTTGTGGTAATAATCATACTCGGTATTCTTGCACTTGCCGGAATTAGAAGTATTTCTAAAAGCAGTGAAAATGCAAAGTATCAATCAACTTTAAGAGAAATGGAAGGATTGAAGAATGCGATTGTCGGCGATGAGAGATTAATTGAAGACGGAAAGAGAGTCTCATTTGGCTATGTGGGTGATGTGGGTGCACTTCCTAATTCATTGCAGAACCTTGTTGACGGTACTGGTATTACGAACTGGCAGGGACCTTATGTAAAACAAGGTTTTGATGATAATCCTGATGACTATTTGTATGATGGCTGGGACGGACTATATACACCTGATTGGAATACTACTTCGATAACAAGTAATGGCGGAGGAAATTCTTTTGCTATTTATCTTGTTAAGACCAAGACGAGGAGTGATTTAGAGAATAATGATGTAACAGGAATTGTTATGGACAGGGAAGGAAACTTACCGGTAGCTGCAGATGTTGGAAATATACATATAGTTGTTACGCTTCCTAATGGAACAAACAAACCAGCAGTTAATCCGGGAACAGATGGTATGTATACTGTTCCGGATGTTCCAATCGGAATAGTCACAGTTACTGGAACTCATGATTTTGTTGTTGATTCTAAATTAGATACTTTTAATATAGAAGTCTGGGTATATCCTAATGTGAGAGTATATCCTATTGTCGGCGGACAGAAGAATGTAAAATTTAACCAGATACTCCCCGAGTGGTAATGATAAAAGATGCTATTTTTTCATAATGATTTAAATAACATAAGTAAATACATAATAATTAACTATATATTAATAAAGTAAGGGGGGAGGGGTTATGAAGAGTGAAAAGGGATTTACACTGATAAATTTGATAATAATCGTAATAGTGATGAGCATTATAGCTGCGGTCTCTGTTGAGCTTCTTACCGTATCCGAAGAAGACAGGATGAGAGAGTTAACACTGAAAAGAATTAATAGTATTATGGAGGCAATCTACGGCGACACAGATATAATACCTCAAACATACTTTGGTTATGTTGCTGATATTGGGGAACTTCCTACTTCACTGTCCGATTTAATTTATGATACCGGTGACCCAAACTGGAATGGTCCTTATCTTTTTTCAGATTTTGATGATATCAATCCTCAAGATTTAATCGAAGATGCTTACGGAAATCTATTTGAATATGATATGGAAACAGGGACAATAAGTACGGCGGAGGGTTCGGTTATTGATATTGAACAAATTTTTGAATTTGACCCGGAAAAACTTACACATAGTACTTTATGGGGGAATATTACAGACCGTAATGGTAATATTCCGCTTGAATCGGACCTGGAAAATATATATATTTCATTGATATACACTATTGATAAGAGTGAAACAGGAGACGAAGAAGTAGAGGGACCTGGTAAAAAGGTAAGAAGGCGTCCTTTCTGGTGGAAATGGAGTATTGAGGAAGATATTGACTATAAATGGAATTGGAAGATATATTCCCGTAGATGGAAGGGTGGTGGTTATACTAATTGGTGGAATGAAAATAAAAAACCATGGTGGACTGAAGATGGAGATTATCAACCTCCGCTTGGAATTTGGAAAAAATGGTATCAAACAACTTCAGATTATGACTGGTGGCATAGTTTAATTCAGGAAAAGCCCGAACAGAAAAAATGGTCATTCTGGTGGTGGTGGAGACACAGAGGAAGACATAAACCGGACCCATCGGCAGATGACGAAACTGTTGGAAGATTTATTACTGTTCATCCAAATGCTGATGGAACTTACCGGTTTAATGATATTCCTATTGGGAATTATAATGTTGAAGCATCTCATGACCTGCTCGGTGTGGCAATTGAAAAACTTGCTGTGATTCTTCCCAATGTTGATAATAAAAAAGATTTCAGATTTAATCCGATTTTTCCGGGATATCCCGGTTATGGTGAAGATATAGGAGAGACTGAAGCCAGTGGACTTAAAGTAACTTACTCCGACCTTTTTATTGACGGATATTCGGATGATGATATAAGACTTGCAAACGCTGATACAATTAATGTAATAACAATTGATAAGATAAAGGTAAGTTGGTCTGATGCACAAAATTTAGATAGGATTAATAAGATTGAAATAGATGACAAACAAAGGTGGTCTTCGGGATGGGGTTGGAATAAGGGTGAAAAATCCGGAACTCTTATCAATATTTCTGATTATAAAATTCAGCCTCAAGAGACTGGAAAAATTCTTGAATTATTTTTTAACAAGAATCTGAATCCAAAAGAGTTGGAACTTGTATTTATATTAGATGATGGGTCAGAAGTACCGGTTCCTCCAGCACCGCTCGGGTCGCCAAATCCAGCAGAAGAAGCAGATTTTCTTAGTGTTAATTATACTGACCTTGTGATAAACGGCAGTTTTGATGAAGATGTAAGCATCGGTAATTCAAGCACGACAGCGAATGTAACCGTTGATAAAATAAGTTTAGCCTGGTCGGGCTCAAAATTCTCTCAGAGACTTAAAAAAATAGTAATTAACGGTGAAACAAAATGGCAATCAGCTTTCGGTAAAACATCGGGAAATGTTTTGGATATTACAGATGTAATTGTACCTCCTTTGGCTGAAGGCATTGGGATACGATTTGAATTTAATAAAAATCTGCAGAATAAAAATATGAATATTGGATTCAATATGGCAGATAATTCGACAAAGACAGTCCCATAATTTAAAAAATAGTTTTATCAGAAAAAGGGCTGAATATTGATTTTTCAGCCCTTTTTTCGTTTTAACTATGAAAAATAATTGGAAAATTAAATACTTATTTTGAATAAATTTTTTATATGTCAATAAAAATTATGCTGCAGATTATTTTTTCATATTTTTTGGATAATAAATAATATGCAAATAGTTGAAGTATAAATTGTTATTGAATAGCTGGAAGCAGTTATGAAAAATGAAAAAGGATTTACTATTATATATCTGGTAGTAATTATTATTATAGTGAGTATTGCTGCTGCAGTAACTGTTAACCTTATTAGCGTTTCTGAAAAGGTTAGGATGAGAGAGGTGACTTTGAACAGAATTGAGGAGATTTTGGATGCAATATATGGAAATACAGATGTGATGCCCCAGACAGATTTTGGGTATGTTGCAGATATAGGTGACCTTCCTGGTTCATTGGAAGACCTTATAATCGACACGGGTGACCCAAACTGGAATGGACCCTATCTGTCAACGGATTTTGATTTTGCGGACCCTGAAGATTTGATTAAAGATGCTTACGGAAATCCGTTCGAATATGATAAGGTTGCAGGAACAATAAGTACAGCGGAAAGTTCACCAATAAATATTATAAAAAAGTTTGAATTTGAGCCGTACGCCCTTACTAATAGTCATTTATGGGGAACGATTAGGGATAGAGATGATAATATACCTATACAATCTGATTTAGAAAATATTGTTATTAAGCTAACATACACAGTTGATTTTATAATTGAAAAAGAAGAGCCATCAGACCAGGGAGCTGGAAATGGAAATCCTTTTAAGCAGCGTCCACCGGAAGATACCACAACATACGGCAGAGTTTATACTATTAATCCTAATTCAAACGGGACTTACCGGTTTAGTGATGTAGCTGTCGGTAATTATATTGTTCAAGCGTCTCATGACCTGCTTGGTATTATACTTGAAAAACCGGTCATAATACAGCCCGATTGGAATAACAAAGCAGATTTCAGGTTTAATCCCATTTTCCCCGGATATCCCGGTTACGGTGATAATGCAGGAGCTGGGAAACTTGTTGTAAGTTATTATGAACTTATTATAGACGGAGCGTCGGACGATGATATAAGACTTGCAAACGCCGACACACTTGATTCAATAACAATTGATAAAATGCAGGTTAATTGGACTAATCCATCAATTTTTGAAAGGTTTCAAAAAGCAGTTATAGATAACAATATTGTATATGATAAGTCAAAAGGATTGGGATCAGGAAAAACGGCAGGAGAAATATCAGGAGCTATAGTTGATATTATTGATTTTACTATTCAGCCCTTAGAAAGTGGAAAGTTGCTTGAATTATTTTGGAATATGGATATAAGTCCAAAAGAACTGAGTTTGAAATTTATATTATCTGATTTGACCGAGATTATTGTGCCGCCCGATATTGGCGGAGGAGGGGATGTTGAAGATGAATCAAGTTTTCTTGTCGTTAATTATTCCGAGCTTGTAATAAACGGAAGTTTTTTTGAAGGTATCAGTATAAGCAATTTACATTCAACGAAAAATATAATCCTTGATAAAATAGAGTTATCCTGGTCAGGCGCAAAAGGCAATGAGAGAATAAATAATGTTAAGATTAATGATAAATCAGTTTGGATTGGTAATAGTACATCAGGGACTATTTTAGATATTACAGATGAAATCATTCCTCCTTCAACTTATGGTCTTGTAGTGCGGTTTGAGTTTAGCGGTACAATCAATAATAAAAACATAAACAACATTATATTCTATATGGGAGATACATCAATAAAGACTATTCCATAATGTAAGTTTTTTTTATAGCTGAATATTGATTTTTCAGCCTTTCTTTTATTTTAAATAAATCAGGCATAACATATTGATAATATGTCTTGTTATAAGATGGTAATGTTCGTGATTTCTTGAGAATTTTTGAAAAAAAGTAAAAAAAAGCTTGACATATAGAAAAAAGTTTTTTATATTATGATGTATTGCTCAATAACCATTGAGTAATATATATAACCATTGAGTAATATATTGTTTCTTACTTTGGTCAAGGAGTATGATGGAAAAAATCTATCTTATAGGTGATTTAGCCAGATTGAGTGAGTTATCTATCGATACTTTGAATTATTATTTGCGAATTGGATTAATTGAAGAAGTCTCAAGAAGTGAAAGAAATAATTATAGGTATTTTAATGACCAGACATTAGCACAATTGGAAAAAATAAAAAAATTAAGATTAAAAAAGGTTTCAATAAAAGAAATCATCAGGGAAAAAAAGAATGGAACATTATAAATTATTAGAATTAAAGAGCGAGCCATTTTCAACTTCTCCTGATCCATCGTTTTTTTATTATTCTCGAGAACATAAAGAATGTATGAATAGGCTTGAAATAGCCATCAGATTGAGAAGGGGGTTGTCTGTAATTCTTGGAGATGTTGGTACCGGTAAAACCACTGTCAGCAGACTTTTGATACAGAGATTTGCCAAAGAGAAATCAAGCTTTGTTGTACGGCTGATTTTAGACCCGACTTTTAGGTCCGAGTTCGAGTTTATAAAAAGTCTCACAACCTCATTCGGAATAGAAAGCTCAGCGCGCTCTACTTTTGAACACAAGAATGAGCTTCAGAAATATCTCCTTCATAAGGGTATCAAAGAAAAAAAGATAGTAATGTTAATTATTGATGAAGGGCAAAAATTAACACCAACTTATATTGAGGTTTTGAGAACTCTTCTTAATTATGAGACAAATGAATATAAACTGCTTCAACTTGTTATATTTGCACAGCCGGAATTCCTTCAAAAAATGAAGCGTCAGCCAAATTTTCTTGACAGGATCACTATGGGATATGTAATTAATCCTCTTAATGAGGAAGATACGACAGGATTGATAAATTACAGATTAAAACAGGCGGGTTTGAATTCAGAAAGAAGACTTTTTACTGATAAGGCGTTTAAACAGATATATATCCAGTCCAGAGGATTTCCAAGAAGGATAACACGTTTGTGCAGTGATGCTCTTATCGCTATGTTGAGAAGTGACAAAAAAATTGTTGATGAAAAGTTAGTTTTATCTCTTGCAAGAGAAGAGGTTTTCTGGAATGTATGATGATGATAAAGAATTAGCAACTGACAGGTTGCTTGAGGTGTTGAGAAGGGATAAGGTTGAACCTGAAGTAGAAGAAGAGGAAATATCTGTTCCCTTATCTGAAGAGGAAGAGGATGCTATTTTATCTTCTAATTTTGAAGATAAAAACAGAATAGAGAAGAAAAAGAAATATAACATAAGTGAAAATTTTGTAAATTATTCAACGTTTTTAAAACAAAGACTTAAGAAATTTGCAACGGCAAAGTCAGGATTTATCGGGCTGGATATCGGCAGTAATAATATCAAATACGTAATATTAAACAAATCAAAAAAAGAGATGGTTCTTGAGGATTATGGAATTTATACATATCGAAGGGGTGAACTTGCCGGTGAGAAGCTTCAGGAAGAAATTATCAATGTATTAAATTTAATCTTAGATATAGATAAAAGGAAATCAAATTATATAATTTCATCTGTATACGGTCAAAATGTTGCAATAAAGAATGTAATATTACCCAAGGTTGCTAAAAAAGAATTACGTGATGCAATAATCTGGAACGCCAAAAAAGACCTTCCGTTTCCAGTTGAAGATTCGCTGGTTGATTATAAGATTCTGGGTGAAATATCTGAAAAAGGGGTTCCAAAGTATAACAGCATTGTTGCTATTGCAGGTGAAGAATTAATTCGCAGTCACTTGGATATTTTGAGAAGTCTGGAAATGATTCCCTTTCGGGTTGTTGTAGAACCGTTTGCTATATATAACACCTTTTCTTCATTTGTCCGAAAAAGAGGGCTTAAAGATGGTGTAATAATTGATATAGGAGCATCAGCAACGTATATGATTTTTATTGCAGATAGTCATCTTCAGTTTGTAAGAGAGATAGCAATTGGCGGGGAGGATATAACTCAGGGATTGATTGGGTCTATTCCGACTAATGAGGGAACATTGGAAATAGACAGAGATTATGCAGAAAAGTTAAAATGTGAAATAGGCATTCCTGAATCTGATGATTTTACTCTTTTGAAAGGGGGTATTTCCGGTTCACAAATAGATTCATTAATTAGACCGATACTTGAAAAATTGATAATCCAGATTCAGAGAACATTAGATTATTACAGAGGCAAATTTCAATTTGGAGAACCTGAAAAGATATACATCTCAGGTGGCACGGTAAAGCTAAAACGCTTTACAGAATTTTTATCGGAGAGTTTAGGAAAAGAGATAAACGTACTTAATCCCATGGAGTTAGTTAAAATTGGGGATAATCTTAATAAGAAAGATTTGGAAGAAGCTGCTCCTGTTCTTACGGTTGCATTTGGTACAGCTATCGATACAAAAGAGGGTTTGAATCTTCTGCCGCCGGATATTAAAATACTGCCTTTAATTGCTTTGCAGAAGAGGATATTCAGACTCGCTCTGATTTTTGTAATATTTGCTCTTACTTTTTTTTTCAATAATTGCGTATAATGGCAGTTCAGAATTTGAAAAGAGATTGGAAGAAATCAGTAGATACGGAAATTCAGCCCTTCCAATTATAAAAGAATATCTCGACCTTACAAAGCAAAAAACTGCAATTGAAACTGAGAAAAATAATTTCTTTTCACAAATCAGCAGTCTTACCGAAAGTGCTGATATTGTGGGGGTATTGAAGATATTGAGTAATATAACACCGGAATACATTACTATTAATGATATTAATATTTCTTCAAATGATGTAAAAATTTCCGGATATATAAACGATAATAATTTC
>JAUVVT010000399.1 GCA_030604505.1 bacterium
AATGGCACATCTCATCTTTCAATGCCAAATCTTCTGCAGTGCCGGATGAATGGTGGCCCCAGGTCAACAGGTGGCTCAAGAAAATGGGATACAGACTGGTGCTCCGCAAGTTTACATACCCTGATGTGGTGAAACCAAACGGCAGACTGCATTTTACTACATGGTGGGAGAACAAGGGAGCGGCACCGTGCTATAAGAAATTTCCTCTGGCTCTCCGCCTAAAAAATGCAAAAAAAACTGTCACTCTGATAACAGATGCCGATATTACAACATGGCTCCCGGGCGACAACCTTTACGATGATGCCGTTTTCATTCCGCTCAATATGCCTTCGGGGGAATATGAGCTGCAAATTGCAATTCTTGATCGGTTCACAAATAAGCCGAAGGTTAATCTCGCAATATCGGGAAGGAAACCAGATGGGTGGTATGCTCTGGGAAAAATTAAAGTCCAAAATTAATATTAGAACTTTGGAAAAAATTCAGAAATTCCAGTTTTTATCAAATAATCCGGCAGAAAGTTTGTTCCCAAATTCATTAAGGATGATGTAATCGGGATTTGTGCAGGAAAGATTCTGGAGATTTTCCAAGCCTGTCTTAGTCCGTACACCGTATATTTCAACAAATCTGTTTTCATTCACCGGGTTTGGATAAATGAGCCTGTAAGACTTGTCTATTCCCGGAAATTTATTTGAACCTGAATCCGAATCCTTTATAATCGCACCTTTTTCGATTCTAATCGGGAGTTTATCGTTGATTCTTGCAATAATCCCGTTGGATTCCGGACATCCGAAAAGTATCAAGTGGTTTTCCTTAATATCTTTTTTTGTTACATCAATATCTCTTTTTACTTCCCAGTCCACCCATATCCCGTAACCCCAGTCAGCAGCTCTTTTTGCAGCTTCCTTTAAAAGGTTCGTCTGCTCCCGGCTGCCTGATGTTCCATAAATATAAATATGTTTTGATAACTGTGCCTGCGAGCGTATTCGAAAGATACTTCTACTTGCTGTATCGGGCATTAATCTTTTTTTAAAATCAGTATTATCTTTAGCAAATTTTATAATTTCACCTGCCTCGTTCCTTACCGCAGAAAAGGATATTTTGCCGGAGGTAGGAATTTTTCCGGAATATGAATCACTGCCGTTGGTCTTAACATTTACATTCTGGCTTATATTGACCAGATTATGACTCAAGATAAGTGTATACCTTTCGACATTATCAACCTTTATATTGATATTTTGTCCGTCAATCTTTCCTTCGATAGATGCAAACTCTCTTATTCTTGAAAAGTCATCGATTCTGACCCAGTATGCCTTATTATACTTGGAATTCCCTGTTTTGTATATCACGTGTTTAGGGTAAGGATTCCGCCTGAAATTTTTAAACCAGTCGAACATTCTTGCGTCTCTGTATGCATGAATCCACGAACCATGCGAGACTCCGGGATATTCAGCATACCAGACATTTTTATTATAATATCCTAACTCTTTGAACCTTTTAACAATATCTCTTGAATGTTTTACTTTCACAGTTTGGTCCATATCACCGTGATGGATATAAACGGGTAAATTTAAAGCATTTTCAGCAATATTTATGGATGAATTAAGATCCACAACCTTCTTATCATACGGTTCGATAATTTTAATTTCCCGAACAAGCGGATTTGTGGGTCCACAGACAGGTGCGATTGCTGCAAATATATCAGGATAATGGAGCCCGATTGACCATGTTCCATCACCGCCCATCAACAGACCTGTAAGGTATATCCTGTTTTCGTCTATATTATAAGTTTTTTTCATAAGTTCCAAAACATCTAACACATCGGTTTCTCCAATCCCGTGATATGTATTTATTTCACCCCTTCCGTATAGTGCTGCCACAATAAAATCAGCTGGTTCAAACCTTCTGAAATATTTAATCGCTTCCTCATCGCTCTCGCCGGGTTTGTTGTTCATTCCGAATATTCTCTTTAGAAAATTTACATGTGTGGAGGTAGCTCCGTGAAGCCCGATTACCAGTGGATATGGAACAGAAGAATTATAGTCTTCTGGAATATAGATGGCATAGGGCTGAAGAGAATTATCAGGACTGCTTCTGTATGCTTTGACAAATGCTCCTCTTTGGTTTTCAAAAGGATCTCCGCCTTTCCGGAGAATTTCTGAAAGTTTAATTGCTTCTTTAAGCATATTTCTTATATCATACATATCTTCATCCTCTTTTCGAAAAGTGGCCCACCTGATTTCTGCATTTTTTATAATTATCTCCAGACCGGGAAGGCTTACTTCCTTCAGAATAAAGTCAGAATTATTCACTGAATTCGCAGCATCGGATACCTTTCTTTTTGCCGCATCAAGGAGTACAGGGTATTCGGATGAAATAAATATAATATCACTTCTTGAGAAAAATTCATTACCACCATTATAAAACTTTGCCGCAAAAATATATTCATTATCGGGTAATTTCGGTACTCTCCATATTATTTTCAAATCTTTTAAATCATTTGAATTCCCGAACCTAATCTTACCGAGCTTTTCTATCTCTGCACCTTCAAAGCTAAAAAGGGATAATTCAACTTCGATTGTATTCTCTTTGAGACTCAGCGTTTTAGGATATGAAAATGAAAACGCCACCTTTTCACTGGGAATAAACGCCTTTCGCATAAGGTCAATTTCATATATTGATGCCCTGTTTCTGCCTGTTCGGTATATTTGAATCTCAGGTTCGCCATCAGATATTTTTAGATTTCTTGCAACTTCAATCATTTTCCTGTTTTCTTCCAGTGCACTTTCGGCATTAATTTTCAAGAAAATTATAATAATTGAAAAAATCATAAAAATAATTGCTGCCGTTCTTTTCATCATTTCTATCTCCAAAGATTATTGCATTTCTTATTGTATATAATTTTCAATATTAATTTAATGGCAATAATTTAATAAATCAATTTCCCACTAGTATAAATAATATATTGAAATTATTCTGGAAAAACAGTAGAAATGTTTAAGGGAGCATAATTTTTATATTATAGACATTTA
>JAUVVT010000297.1 GCA_030604505.1 bacterium
ACTACCTCTTTTTGAGAAAGCAGGTTATCTTTTTAACAATAGTCTATTAGTTGGCGACCTTGTTTCCCCGACACTTGTGACATATATTGCCGGCTGGTCTTTTACGGGACATACATATTCACAGATTCCGCACCCCCAGCAAAGCTCCGGGTCTACATACGGCTGCTGTAATTTTACTTCTTCTCCTTTCCAGTTTTTAACAGTCACGTCCTTAAGCTGGATTGCCTTATCCGGTGAAGTCGGACAATGTTCTTCACAAACGATGCACGGGGTATCCATTGCATGTGGAAAACATCTTCCCCTATCAATAAAGGCGGTACCGATTTTTACGCGGTCTTCGGTTTTTTCTCCCGCTTTTTCTTTTTCATCAAGCTCCCAGATTGCCCCTGTCGGACATATTTGGCTGCATAATACACAGGTATCTTCACAGTAACCTATTCTCATAATCATCATAGGTGTCCATATTCCTTCAATTCCTGCTTCAAACAGCGTCGGATGAATAGCATTCGTGGGACACACATTCATACATTCACCGCATCTGATACATCTCGCAAGGAATTTTTTTTCCTCCAATGAACCCGGCGGGCGTATCAACTTCGGATTATAATTTTTTTCAAGACCGCTTGTTGCACGCAGCACAGGGAAAAGGGCTGCTCCCGCACCAAGACTCATAACAATCCTTCTTCTTGTCAAATCTGGTGTTAAAGCAGAAATTGATTCCTGTTTCGGGAAAAACTTAAAATGTATCACATCTTCCGGGCAGGCTGCCTGACAATTAAAACACATCACACATTCATGAGATTTCCATTTAGTATTACCCAGCGGTTCATCAGCCGCCTGGCAGTGAATCAGGCATTTGTCGCAGTAGGTACATTTTTCACTGCTTTTTTCCATTCCGAATATCGATAACTTTGAGAATATTCCCAATAGGGCACCCAGAGGGCATATACTCCTGCACCAGAATCTTGTTATATTGCGATTCAAAGCCAAAAATGCTATAAATATAACTCCAATTATAAAACTATTATGAAAATAAAGCTGTTCAAATGTAAATAGATTATTTCTGAAGATATAGTAACCAGCTTCAGAAAAAAGCATCAAGAATGAAATATTAGTTGCATACATTAAATCAAATATATACCTCATAATATAATTAAGAGCGGGAATAATAGACACAGAAAGAGACCTTATCGTAAAAGATATCGGGTCAAGAAGTCCGGTTTGAAGAGAGGTAAATAATGCAGCAGCAAGCATTCCGAAAAGGATGTAAAACTTTACGCTCTGCCAGTTCTTGTACCTGTTTGAATTTACGATCCTTTCCTTTTTCTTTTCTGATTTAGATGAACTGAAGATATGGTTTAAGGTACCCAGCGGACAGACCCATCCGCAGAAAAACTTGCCAAGTAATATGGTTCCTATTATTACAATTAAAGACCACACGACAGGTTTATACAAAGAATGTGTTGATATTGCTATAGACACTGCTGCCAACGGGTCAATATCGAGAAAAATCCTGACAGGATAATCCAGTCTTATTTTATCCTGTGCATTCTCGAATGTTCCTCTGAATTCCGTTTTCAACAACAGAAAAAGGAATAATACTAAAAATATTCCTTGAGAAAGCCTTCTTAAATTTCTAACGTTTTTTATATTCATAATCCAATTTTTTTAATAGTTGAAATATTCATTTTATTTTTATTCGGATACTCTGTTTACTCATTAAAAAAGAAACAAGTCCTTCGGATAAGTGATCCAAAGGATGTTTTATTTACACGGAAAGCAGGTTAATTTCATCGATATTCATTTTTCCGAGACCGCGCTGGTTTGCAATTTTTATGTATTGTATTTCTTCGGGCTTGTGTCCGAATATATGTGCACCATAAGCATCAACCGCAACCTGGTCAACTCCTGCTGCGACAATATTCATATTTTTTACATTTTTCGGGCTGCCACCCTGAGGTCCGTTTGAAATCAGAACACGGAATGCATCCAAGATAACGAGTGTCGGTTTCATAAATTGTGCAAGGTCGACAATACTGTTATGTATATCCTGATGCAGCTGGCTTCTGATACCACCGATAATGCCGTACCAATTTTTCATCCCGATTGTTAGTTTCGTGAGATTGTGATGCTTTAATATCGGTATATTTATGACCTTGTCGGCTTCGAGATATTGAGTATAAATAGGCCAGCTCTTTAAAATAACTCCCCCCATATTCACCTTTCTCAACTTCCTTTTTTCAGGAAGCTGAACTTCCGCACCTGCTTCTACAGAAGCTTTTGCAATACCGCTTCTTGCATAACATCTTCTCGGGTCATTACATGACGAATCAGTAACTATTACCTTTTTTGCCCCTGCCTCAAAACACAACTCTACCGTCTTTTTTACTACTTCGGGATTAGTATTAGCCGCCTGCTGCGGGATTCTGTCCCAGCCGATATTAGGTTTTATTAATACAATATCACCATTCGAAACAAAACGTTTCATTCCCCCTAATGCATCAACAACCCTCTCGGTTAATTTATATGGAGAATCTCCTCTTGCAGATGCTAATTCGGGCAGAGCAGGGTCAACAGGTACTGTAAAATCCAAACTGCCGCTTATTTCAACCTGCACTTCCGGCTTTTTTGACCTTTTAGCAAGCCAATAACCAAATCCTCCTGCAGCAATGACTCCAGCGCTTGACCTCGCCGACAGTTTTATAAATTCTCGTCTATCCATATAGTACTCCATCATTTTACAAAAATATATTAATATTCAAAAATAAATGCAACTGTTTTTAATTTGCGGCACCATATTCGATAAAAATTGAGAAATGCTTTAAAAGGAAAAAAATTTATATTAAAAAAATATTTTTTATAAAATACTTGATTTTTGCTTTTCTTATTATTATTATAAGTGTAAATTTATTTGTTTCATATAAAGGAGGGGTAATATTATGAACAAAGCTCAATTAATCGATGCAGTGGCAAAACAATCCGGTTTAAGTAAGAAAGATGCAAAAGGTGCCTTAGAAGCTATTGTCGCTGCTATTAAGAAAAACGTCAACAAAGGCGTGACATTAGTGGGTTTTGGTTCTTTTAAAACTGTCAGAAGAAAAGCAAGAACCGGCAGAAATCCTCGGACAGGTGCAAAAATAAAAATCAAAGCAAAAACTGTAGTAAAATTCCGCCCTGGAAAATGGTAATAATCTTCTAATCCTGTTCATCCTTAAAATAATCTATAAACATCTGTCTAAACAATTTTTAACTAAGGTATTCCCGTAAAAAGTCATTTTTAAAATTTCCCCTCGAAAGAGTGGAATTTTTATTTATTTTTTTATTCCTCTGAATACTCAAAGGGAAGAGAATACCCTTGAAAAATTTTCTTACCGTTATAAGTCTAATAGGTAAGGAGCTTTTCTATATAGGAGAAGTATATTCCATCCCATTTATTTACTGCTGCATACCATCATTAAGATTTAAAAATAAAAAAATTTTAATAAATTTTTAAAGGAAAATATTTATGTTTACAATAATTTGTATGATTTTTAAACATAGAAATGCTCCACTTTTTATACTTTTAATTTCCCTGCTGCTATTTCATTATTCGAGGGGAATGTCGCAAGCACACAAGCTGAACACTATTCTTTACGGTGCATCATATTACCATGAATATATGCCATACGAGAGGTTAGAAAAGGATGTTCAGATGATGGAGGAAACCGGTATTAACTGCATCCGACTGGGAGAATCCACATGGAGCAGTTTTGAACCAAGAGAAGGTGTTTTTGAGTTTGACTGGATGGAAAGGATATTAGACCGCCTGCATAAAGCCGGTATAAAAGTAATTTATGGAACCCCGACTTATTCTATTCCTCCCTGGCTCTACAGGAAACATCCGGAGATACTTGTTACACGTCTTGGAGAAGAGAAGAGCTTTTATGGACCTCGTCAAAATATGGACATCACTCACCCCACATATCTTTTTTATGCCGAGAGAATTATCCGTCAGGTCATTTCACATTTTAAGGACCACCCCGCAGTTATTGGTTACCAAATTGATAATGAAACTACGCCGTACGGAAC
>JAUVVT010000078.1 GCA_030604505.1 bacterium
TCAAAGTCGGGATTGGTTTCATTGCAATTCTCACAACAACAGGTTCGCCGTTTGTAATACCACCTTCAATTCCTCCAGCATTGTTCGTTTTTCTATAGAAATCAATTTTCCATTTATTTTCTAAACCGGCACCATAATAAATTTGGTCATGCATTTCAGAACCAAATAATGATGCTGATTTAAATCCGGCACCGATCTCAACTCCTTTAATAGCAGGGATTGACATCATTGCCTGTGCTATTTGACCGTCTAATCTTCTATCCCAATGCACGTGGCTGCCGAGTCCTATTGGAAGTCTCATCGCAATTATTTCCGCTACGCCACCGACAGAATTTCCTTCTGCCGCTGCATTATCAATAACTTTCATCATTTCAGCTTCGGCATTCTTATCAAGACACCTGACGGGGGATTTATCAACAAGAGTATTTATTTCTCTTAAATCTATTTTATCCGGACTAAAATTGCTTTTTATATCCTTTAATTGAATAACGTGACTTACTATGAAAATTTCAAAATCTTCAAGAAGCTTGCGTGCTGCTGAACCGACAGCAACACGGATTGCGGTTTCTCTGGCGCTTGATCTTTCGAGAACGTTTCTTATATCATTATGTTTATATTTTATTGCACCGGCCAAATCTGCGTGTCCAGGTCTTGGAATTGTAACTTTTTCTATTTCCGATTCTGTGGGGGATATGCTCATTGTATCTTTCCAGTTTTTCCAATCTTTATTTTCAACAACAAAAGAAATTGGACTGCCCAGTGTTTTTCCAAATCTCACACCGGAAAGAATTTTAACTTTATCCGATTCAATCTTCATCCTCCCACCTCTCCCATATCCCTGCTGTCTTCTTTTTAACTGTAAATTTATATATTCTTCATTTAACTCAAGACCAGCAGGCATACCTTCTAATATGCCGGTAAGCGCTATACCGTGCGATTCACCCGACGTTAAGTATCTTAATATCATAATAATTCCTCAAATAAACTTACTTCTTTTAAAAAAAGAAGTAAACAAGAAAATTTACTTATAAATTTTTCCTCGTACGAGGAAAAATTTTATTTAAAGTTTCTCTGCATGTTTTTTTCAAAGACCTTCAGAGGGAAGCTAAAGCAGTTCAAAAAATCCGGGAAAAGAAATATCAGTCCATTCAGCATCTTTTACTGTAGTGTCGCCATCGGCTGTTAGTCCTGCTACAGCAAAAGCCAGGGCAATTCTGTGGTCACCGAAACTTTCAACTTCTATTCCCTTCAGTTTGTTTTTCCCTCTAATTACTAACCCATCCTGAAGCTCTTCAACATCCGCGCCCATCTTTCTTAAGTTCATAACAACTGCCTTTATTCTGTCTGTTTCTTTAACTCTCAGTTCGGCAGCATCTTTAATTATAGTTTCACCACTGGCAAGGGCAGAAACAACAGAAAGAATGGGAATTTCGTCAATAATCCTCGGAATAATCTCTCCGGAAATTTCAACACCATTTAATTCAGATGTTTTTACAATTAAATCCGCCACAGGTTCTCTGTTTTTTTCTCTAATATTTGTTATATCAATATTAGCTCCCATCTTCTTTAATATATCAATAATTCCTGTTCTTGTGGGATTAATACCGATATTTTTGAGAAATATTTCGGAATTATTAACAATCAGAGCAGCAGCAATAAAAAATGCAGCCGATGAAATATCCCCGGGAATAAAAATTTCTTTTCCTTGTAAGCTCTGCCCCCCTTCTATTGAAATATTATTTCCATCTATATTCAATTTTACACCCATATACTCCATCATTCGTTCCGTATGGTCTCTGGATTTATAGGGCTCTGAAATCTGAGTAATACCATCTGCATAAAGTGCAGCAAGCATTATTGAGGACTTTACCTGAGCACTTGCTACGAGTGAATTATATTTTATACTTTTAAGTTTTCTCCCTTTGATAGTAAGAGGGGCGTAATTATCCCCGTCTTTCCCTTTAATCTC
The DNA here is from genome assembly GCA_030604505.1 of bacterium. GTDB lineage: Bacteria > SM23-31 > SM23-31 > JAUVVT01 > JAUVVT01 > JAUVVT01. The sequence continues at coordinate 1,970 of JAUVVT010000078.1, forward strand.
TGCTTCCATCAGTTTAAGGGGTACGGTTATCCTCTTCATTGGTCGGCCTTGTATAGATTCATCTCCCGTAATAGTAGACTCAAACTTTTGACCAACAAGAATGCCCGACAAAAGCCGAAACGTCGTTCCGGAATTGCCAACATCTAATATTGATGAGGGTTTTGATAGCTCATAAAGACCCTTGCCCCTTATCTTGACTAAATCATTATTCTCTTCAAACGAAATTCCAAGCTGTTTCAGACATCTAACCGCACTTTGAATATCTCCTCCTGTTCCAAGAGATGATACTATCGTATCTCCTTCGGCAATTGAACCAAACATTACAGACCTTATTGAAATAGATTTATCTCCCGGAACTTTTATCTCACCATGAAGACCGCTTGACCTTTTTATTAATTTATTCATTTTTCTTTAAATTGCTGAACTTTTTTCTAAATTGATTTGATTCTTTGAATTTGCTTTCAAGTTCTTTATTTCCTATCAACTCTCTAATTTCTTCAAGTTTTTCAATATAAACAGAAATAGCTTTTTTTATATTACCAGCATTAGTCTCACAGATATCCTTCCAGATTTTGAATGGGCTGGACGCAATCCTTGTCATATCATAAAATCCTCCACCCGTGAGTTTAAAGTAATCATCCGAATCCCTATCAAATGAACCGACTGTATTTATCAGAGCGACAGAAAGCATTTGAGGCAGATGACTGATCGCTGCAACAATTTTATCATGAGTTTCCGCATCAAGGATGTAAGGTACTGAACCGATAGTTATTATTATATCTTTTAGTTTTCCGAACATCTCATCAGGAGTATTCGATTTTGGAATAAGCATATACACTTTATTAACAAAGATATTCGTATCAGCACTATCAACACCGCTTTGTTCTGAACCCGCCATTGGATGACCACCAACGAAATAAATATTTTCTGGCAAAAATCTGGAAGCCGTTTCATTTATTTTTACTTTTGTGCTTCCTATATCTGTTATAACAGTGCCTTCATCTGCTATTCTTGATAATATTTTTATATGTTCAATTATAACATTAATAGGAGAACAGAGAATAATAAGAGATGAACCACTAACGCCTTTATCAATATCTTCATAGGTGAAACCCTCATCAATAATCCTTAAATCCAACGCTTTTTTTATGGTTTTGTCACTCGAGACACCAATAATCTTCTTTGATAAATTATATTTCTTAAAAGCAAGAGACAGCGAACCACCCATAATCCCAACACCAATGATAGAAGTTTGATTAAAATGCGGTTCCATTTAAATTCCCCTATTTAATGCATTGACAATAACCTTAAGTTCTTCCATTAATTTAAAAAACTGGTCTGGATAAAGACTCTGGGCACCATCAGAAAGAGCAACTTCCGGGTTATTATGAACTTCAACTAAAATTCCATCAGCACCGGCTGCCACCGCAGCTCTTGCCATAGGTATTACCTTATCCCTCCTGCCTGTTCCATGGCTTGGATCAGCTATCATCGGAAGATGACTTAACTTTTTTACTACTGGGATTGCACTTATATCCATTGTGAATCGTGTATAATCCTCAAATGACCTTATTCCTCTTTCGCAAAGTATAATCTGATGATTTCCTTCGGACATAATATACTCGGCAGACATAAGCAATTCCTCAATCGTATTCGCCATTCCCCGTTTTAATAACACCGGAGTCTTTGCTTTTCCAATCTCTTTTAGCATATTATAATTCTGCATGTTTCTTGCACCTACTTGAAAAATATCAGCATATTTTGCCACCAGATTTATCTGTGTAAAATCCATTACTTCTGTCACTACCAGAAGTCCATATTTATCCGCTGCCCGTCTCATATACTTAAGCCCTTCTTCGCCAAGTCCCTGAAAACTGTATGGTGATGTTCTTGGTTTAAATGCTCCTCCTCTTAAAATCTTTGCTCCTGCCTCTTTCACACACTTTGCTATTTCAAAGATTTGCTCATTGTTTTCCACTGAACAAGGACCAGCCATAACCACTACGTCATTACCTCCAATTCTGACATCTTGTATTTCTATAACAGTATTTTCAGACTTAAATGTTCTGCCCACAAGTTTGTAAGGTTCGGTAATTCTTAAAACCTCTTTTACTCCTTCAAAAACTTCAATATCTCTGATATCAATACCTCTTTTATCTCCAATTGCTCCAAGAACAGTTGTGTTTGTTCCAGTTGATCTATGAACATCGAAGCCGAAACTGTTTAATTTGTCCGTAACATTTTCTATCTGCTTTTTTGTAGCATATGGCTCCATTATTACTACCATTTTATACTTCTAAATTTTTATGTAAATTAAAAATTTGCTATTTAAATAATATTAAATTTTATTCACAATACTTTCTCTGAATATTTCTTGATTCATCGATAATTCTTTCAAAAATATTTCTTATGTTTTTATCTTCAAGGGGTCCCTTATTCACTTTTGAGAGTGCTTCAAGTATTTATTTTCTCTTTCAGCAGAATATAACGGTGCCCCACTTTGCTTTTTCAACTTGCCAATCTCAATGACATATTCAGCTCTTTCATTTAACAATTCGAGAATTTTAAGGTTTATTTCGTCAATCTTTTTACGCCAGTCATCAATATCCATTGATATTGTCCTTTTTTTATTTTATTGGTTTCTTTAATTTTCTAATATAGTTTTCGAGCTTTTTAGAAAGCAGCTTACTATCCTTGTATTTCTCAATAAATTTTATAATAGCGCTCCCGACTACAACTCCATCTGATATCTCGGAAATTTTCTTTACATCTTCTGCCGTTGAAATACCGAAACCAACAACATAGGGCTTTTTCAGAATCGACCTTATTTTCATAAGATAAGGTTTTGTTTTTGAAAACAGCTTTTCTCTTGTTCCGGTGGTTCCTGTAACAGATACACAGTATACAAAATCATCCGATATTGTTTCTATAAAACGCATACGTTTATTTGAAGTAGTTGGCGCAACAAAAAAAATTGTGGCAATATCATATTTCTCTGCAAATGTTTTAATTTCTTCAGCTTCTTCTGGAGGCAGGTCGGGAATTAAAACACCGTCTACATCTGCCTTTTTCAAATCTCTGAAAAACTTTTCCAATCCATATTTCATAATGGGATTCAAGTAACTAAAAAAGATAAGAGGAATCTTTACATTCTCTCGAATTTTATGAACGGTTTTGAAAATCCATTTTAATGTAACTCCATTCTCCAATGCTTTTACAGAAGAAGCTTGAATAGCGGGTCCATCGGCAATCGGGTCGGAAAAGGGAATTCCTATCTCGATTAAATCCGCACCGCCTTTTTCAAGCGCTGATATAAGTTTTACTGTTGATTCGAGATCTGGATAACCGGCAGTCATAAAAGGAATAAATACTTTTCTCTTGTTTTTCTTTACATCCCGAAAAAGTTTAGTTATCCTGTTCATATTTTCTGCTCCTCTGCTTCTGCAACTATATCTATATCTTTATCACCCCTGCCTGATAAATTTATAATAATATTTGTATTTTTTGAATATTTAGGAGCAATTTTTAATGCATATGCAACTGCGTGTGAACTCTCTAAAGCTGGAATTATACCCTCTATTTCGGTTAAGATATGAAATGCTCTTAATGCTTCTTTATCAGTGGCACTAACATAAGTAACTCTTCCCGTTTCCTTGAGATAACAATGTTCCGGACCGCTGCCGGAATAATCAAGACCGGCAGAAATAGAATGCGGTATTTTTATCTGTCCATCGGAATCCTGCAGCACAAGACTTTTTGAGCCATGAAGAATCCCGATATTTCCTTTTATAATTGTTGCCGAATGCTTATCTGAATTTACTCCCATTCCTCCACCTTCCACACCAAATATCTTTATATTTTTATCTTTTAAGAACGGATAAAAAAGCCCCAAAGAGTTACTTCCCCCGCCAACACAGGCAATTAGTATTAAAGAATTATTATTTCTGATTCTTTTGATTTGACTTTTAGCCTCTCTGCCTATAACTGACTGAAAATCTCTCACTATCATAGGGTATGGATAAGGTCCAACAGTAGATCCAAGTATATAAAATGTATTCTTAACATTTGTAACCCAATCTCTCAATGTTTCATTAATAGCATCTTTTAAGGTTTTTGCTCCGGACTTAACAGGAACCACGTCGGCTCCCAACAGCCTCATTTTATATACATTCAAGGCCTGCCTCCGAATATCTTCTTCTCCCATATATACAACACATTCCATACCAAACTTTGCAGAAACTGTAGCAACTGCCACACCATGCTGTCCGGCACCTGTCTCAGCTATAATTCTTGTCTTACCCATTTTCCTTGCAAGTAGAATCTGACCTATTGTATTATTAATTTTATGCGCACCGGTATGAAGAAGGTCTTCTCTTTTTAGAAATATATTTGCCCCACCAAGCTTTTTTGTTAATCTATCTGCAAAGTAAAGCGGAGTCGGTCTGCCTGCATATTCTTTAAGATAATATCCATATTCTTCTTTAAACTTTTTATCACTTTTTACCAGCAAATATGCCTTTTCCAGTTCCTCAAGAAAAGGAACAAGAGTTTCAGGAACAAACATACCGCCAAATCTTCCAAAATATCCCTTTTTCTTTCTCATCTTTTTCCTTTTTATCATTTTTCCCGATTAGATTATCAATAAATTTTTATCAACTGTAATTATCTATGCCTGGTTCAAAATGCTTACAAATTTTAACTATTTCTTTTACTTTATTTATATCTTTTTTACCGGGTTCAATTTCCACACATGAAGACATATCAATTCCGTAAGGGTGAACCTTTATAAGTGCATCTTCGATATTTAAAGGATTTAATCCACCTGCAAGTATAATCTTTCCGAATTTTCTTGCCAAAACAGCAAAATCCCAATCAAAAACTTCACCCGTTCCTCCATATTCACTTTCAGAATAACTATCAAGTAAAAATGCATTTATAGAATAACCTTCGAAAATATCAAATGAAAAATCGCCTTTTATTCGAAAAGCCTTTATGACTCTCTTATTAAATTGGCTGCAGTATTCCGGGGATTCATCACCGTGAAACTGAAGAACATCAACCGGGCATCTCCTTATAACATCGATAACATCTTCCATCTTCTCATTAACAAAAACTCCCACAGTACTTGCAAATGGAGGGAGTTCTTTTATAATCTCATTTGCCTTTTCCGGAGGAATATACCTTTTACTTTTCGGATAAAAAATAAATCCCAATGCATTAACACCCGATTCAGCTAATGCTAAAGCGTCTTGAAAATTTGTTATACCGCAAACTTTAATATAAATCATGACGCCTCTCTTAAAAATTCTTTAAGTATCTGCCCAGGTGA
>JAUVVT010000016.1 GCA_030604505.1 bacterium
AAATATTATTATTTCAACACGGTTTTCACAAGAAGTCAACAAATAACAAACACTATAAATATTTTTTTATATGACGGAATATTCTTATATCTTCTTTATAAGATATCTTATCTGGGTTTATGGAAATACTGAATTATCAACATTTTTAACTAATGAACATCAAAAGAACCGTAGATTTATAAAATATACAGAGAATTTTTACAATTTTTTTAAATTTTCCTAAAATGAAAACAAAGTTTTATATTTCGATTAAATATAGTATTTTAGATTGAAAAAAGAAACAACAAACTTTTTATATTGTTTTTTACATTACTGAAGAAACCTTCATTATTAAAAATAATAAAAAAGCATCAACACTTATTAACAAGTTATTAACATTATTCTCTTGGTTTTTACAACTAATCAGCTAAAAAAATAGTTGACATTAAAACTAAAAAATGTTATTTTTATAGTTTATAGAAATAAGCTCTTTGTTAATTTTTTATTATCATTGGAGATAGAAGTTGAAGAGAACGTATCAGCCAAGTAATATAAAGAGAAAAAATAAACATGGATTCAGAGAACGCATGAAAACAAAATCAGGCAGAGAGATCCTGAGTAGAAGGCGTTCTAAGGGCAGAAGTAAACTGTCCGTAAGTGACGAATTCTAAAAATCAAACTTTGATGAAAATACGTTATTTACTTTCTAAAAAGGAGATCATAAAGAGTAAGAAATCTTTTGGGAGAATATTAAAGAACGGAACTGAATTTAAAGGAAATTATTTAAAGATTTTTGTCTATTCTTCTGATGAAAAACGAGTCGGGTTTTCAGTATCAAAAAATGTGGGGAAAGCAGTACTGAGGGTCAAGGTCAAAAGATGGCTTAGAGAGATTTACCGCAGGGAAAGGCACGGACTTAATAGTAAAAATGACATAATAATTCTTATTGACAGCTTTAATAGTAACGTTAACTACAATACATTGAGAAGCGATGTTCTGAATATATTTAAGGAAATAAATGAATATTTTAAATAGTTTTATTAAAAATTTATTTGTAATACTGATAAACTTATACAGACTGATTGTTTCTCCTCTATTTCCGGATGTATGCAGATTTTACCCTTCCTGCTCATCTTATGCACTAAAAGCCCTTGAAAAGTATGGAATATTTAGGGGACTGTTTTTAACAACAAGGAGAATTTTGAAATGTCATCCTTTTAATCACGGAGGCTATGACCCCATTAACTAAATTTTAAGTTTAATATGGACAGAAATACAATACTGGCTTTTTTAGTAATAGGTTTAATAATAATATTATTCCCGTATTATCAGGAAATCGTAATGCCCCCATCTCAACAAGAGGCACCCCAGAAAGTTTTACCTGAAAAATCCGAAGAACCTGCTGTAATCGAAAAACGAGAAAAGCGTCCGCCAAAAAAGGAAATAGAAGAGAAAAGAAAAATAGAAGAAAGTTATGAACAAAAAGAGAAACTTATTACTATAGATACCGATTTATACATCTGCGTCATATCCACAAAAGGCGGTACAATTAAAAACTGGATTCTAAAAAAATACAATAAAAAAGACGGTTCACAGCTGGACCTTATTAAAAATAACATCTCGGGAAACCTGGGTGTATCCTTTACTACTTTTGACGGTGATACGATTAATACCGGAAATATGTCGTTTGAACCGATTGAAATTGATTTTGAAGATTCCACAAGATTAACGTTTGGCAGATCGGATCAAATAGAGCTCCATTTATTATGCAAAATCGAGGAAGAAAGATACATAGAAAAAATATTGAAATTCAATAAGAATGAATATCCCTTCAATATGGGTGTAAAATTCACGGGTCTTAACGGCATTATAGCTGACCGTGAATACTGGGTTTCCTGGGGCTCAGCATTAACCCCGTCTGAAGAAAAGTTTGAGGATGATTTCAAATATTCAAAGATACACGCTATGATGGGAGATGAGTTAGAAACACTCGACCCCAATGGAGATGATGAGAAAAGTGCTACTCCCACTGGAAACACAAGATGGATTGCACTCCACTCCAAATATTTTGCAGTCGCAATTATGCCTGATGGTTTTAGTGGCATAGAAGCAAATCTTTCCGGCAGTGTGAAAAAATCAAATACAAATAAACAGATATTAGATGAAGATTTTTATGCTGCAATAAAGGCGGAGTTTAATGATGAGGATGTCCAAAGAGATGATTATAAAATATTGATTGGTCCCCTTGAATATCCTATGATTACAGGATTGGAAGTAGATTTGGAAAAAATAATGGGTTTCGGATGGAAACTTTTCAGACCCATAAGCAAGCTCATATATCATACTCTCAGGTTTCTACAGTCGTATATTCCAAATTATGGTTTAGTGATTATAATTTTTTCAATATTGGTAAAGATTTTATTTTATCCTCTAACCCACAAAAGCTATGTTTCAATGAAAAAGATGCAGAATATCCAGCCGTTAATGAAAGAACTGCGAGAGAAGCATAAAAAGAACCCGCAAAAATTAAACAAAGCTATGATGAGACTTTATAAGGAGCATAAAGTAAATCCCTTGGGCGGGTGTCTGCCCTTGCTTCTTCAAATGCCGGTCTTTATTGCAATGTACCCCCTTTTCTATCGGATGATTGAATTTCGCGGGGCAAAGTTCGTATGGTGGATTAATGACCTCTCTTCTCCGGATACTGTTGCACAGTTAAATCTTGGTTTTATGACTTGGAACTTAAATATCCTTGTGCTTATATGGGTTGCTTCAATGTTCATTCAGAATAAACTTACAATGAAGGATCCAAAGCAGAAAATGATGGTTTACCTTATGCCATTGATGATGTTAATCTTCTTTAATAATCTTTTCTCCTCAGGACTGGTCCTTTATTGGACTGTTTTTAACGTTCTTACAACTATCCAGCAGTTTTTAACTAAAAAATAATTATTTTTATAGGTAAAATAGTATTATAATACATTTTATCTTTTTTTTCTTTGTATCCCTGTTTCTCTGCATTTCTGCGTTGAAAAAAATTTAACGAGAAAATGAAAGGATAAGAATGAAGAAACTGAAATTACTTCTTGGTCTGCATAATCACCAGCCGGTCGGCAACTTTGATTATGTATTTGAATGGGCATATAAAGATTGTTATTTTCCATTTCTGGAAGTGATGGAGGATTATCCTGATATTCCGGTTACACTGCATTACTCCGGTTCATTAATCGACTGGCTCGAAGAGAATCATCCGGAATTTTTTGAAAAATTGACAGCAGTACAAAAAAATGGAAGAGTTGAATTTATGGGCGGGGGATATTATGAGCCGATTCTTCCTATGATACCCGAGTGGGACAGGATTGGTCAGATGAATATGATGTCGGATTACATTAAAAAGCGGTTTTCTGTGAATCCTCGCGGTATTTGGCTCACCGAAAGAGTCTGGGAACAGGGCTTGGTCAGCTCAATGGGTAAAGCAGGCGTGTAATATACAGTCGTGGATGTCATTCATTTTAAAAGTGCCGGAATTGAGGATGAAAATTTATATAGTTACTATATCACAGAAGACCAGGGATATTTAGTAAAAATATTTTGTTCAAGTGAATATCTTAGGTACAACATCCCGTTTGCTGTGGTTGATGGTTTGATGAAATACTTGTTGGAACTAAAGGACAAAAAAGGCGTAGATTTGATAGTTTATGGAGATGATGGTGAAAAGTTTGGTGTCTGGCCCGGAACAAATAAGCACGTTTATAAAGACGGGTGGTTAAGAAAATTTTTAAATGCTCTGCGGGAAAATAAAGATTCAATCGAAGTAATCGCATTCAGCGAGGCACTCGATAATATACAGCCTAAAGGAAAGATATATATTCCGAATGCATCATACAGGGAAATGATGGAGTGGGTTCTGCCCCTTAATGAGAGGAAAAAATATGAAGAGGTAATCGGGCGTTTAAAAGACAGGGACGACTTTAACCTGATAAAACATTTTCTTGTGGGCGGATTCTGGAGAAATTTTATGTCAAAATATTCGGAATCCTCCGATATGTATGGCAGGATGATGCAGGTCAGCAAAAGACTCAACAATCTGAAAAAGAAGAAAAAAAGATTCGAAGAAGCAGAAAAAAAACTTTATATGGCTCAATGCAACTGTCCATACTGGCATGGTGTATTCGGTGGATTGTATCTAAACCATCTCAGGTTTGCTACATATAAGAATATAATCGAAGCCGACCATATTATTGAAAAGCAAATCCATAAAAAAGACGAATGGCTCAGGATAAAAACGGATGACTTTGACCTCGATGGCAAAAATGAGGTGATGATTTCAAACGAAAAACTCAAATTTTTTATTAAACCCTCAGAAGGCGGGATGGTTTATGAAATGGATGTACTGAACAAGGGACTGAACGTCCTTGATACTATGACTAGAAAGGAAGAATATTACCACAAGCTGATTTTAGAGGCGGTTGATGTCGAAAAAGCAGAAGGAAGTGAAAGCATTCACTCGGTAATCTTGGCAAAAGAGGCAGGGCTGGAAAAGGAAATAGTATATGACTGGTACAGAAGAAAATCTTTTATTGAACATTTCTTCACTCCTGATATAAATCTTGAATCTTTGACAAAAAATACATACTGGGATAAAGGGAACTTTATAAATGGTGAGTTTGAGTTTTCAGAGAAAAAAAGAAGAACAGGCGTTTCACTGATACTATCGAAAAAGGGTTTCATTTATAACAGTGAAAGAAATAGCAGGTTTTATCTCCAGAAGGAATTTATCCTTACCCAAAATTCCTCTTCTCTAAATGCAAAGTATCTTTTAAGAAATGATGATGATATTAATATTCAGATGTTTTTCGGCATTGAGTTTAACTTTGCTTTACTAACAGGGGAATCGGAGGATAGATTTTACAGATTTGCCGGCAGTAAAAAATTGCTCGGAGAAACATTTACGGCTGAAAATATTGAAAATATAAGCATAGAAGACCAGTGGATAGGTGTGAGGTTTGACCTGATTTTTGACAAAAAAGCACGAATATACGCACTCCCGATAAAAACAATTTCACAGTCAGAAAGCGGATTCGAAAAGGTGTATCAGAGCTCTGCGGTAATCCCAGTCTGGTGGCTCAATCTAAAAGCAGGAGAAAGCACTGCATTTGAAATAAACCTGAATGTAAATGAAATATAGAGCCCTGTTCTCTTTTGAAAAAGAGAAAAATAAAGAAAACTTTATATTGCAAATATAGTATAATTTATTTATATTTGAAGTTTGAAAATTTTAATTTATTCACATTTTAATATCAATTAAGAAAGAGATATAACAATGGTAGTAATGAAATTTGGAGGAAGCTGCCTTGTTGGGGGAGAGGAATTTTTAAATGCTGCTGAACTTGTAAAGAATTATCATGATAAAGAAATAATAGTTGTTGTCTCCGCGGTTTATAAAGTTACTGATAAACTTATTGATACTGGACATCTGGCTTTGGAAAAGAAAACAGAAAAGGTCGAAAAAAATTTAAAAGAGATAGATGAAAAACATCGTGAAATAATCAGGTATATTGCAGAAGATACTGATGAGATGAAAAGACTTTTAGGTGAAAAAGATTCTCACATCGAAGAACTGAGACAGATTTACAAAGGAGTATCATTAATAAATGAGCTGACAAAAAGGTCATTGGATGTAATTACCTCTTTTGGTGAGAGACTTTGTGCTGTTCTTTTTTCTGCTGCATTAAGAAAAATAGGCTTAGAATCGTTTCCTGTTGATGCAAGGATTTTTATGACCACGGATGACACATTCGGTTCTGCAATGGTCGACCTTGAAACATCAAAAGAAAAATTCAACGAGAAGGTTTTTAAAGATATGAACGGTTCTATTCCGGTGGTTACCGGGTTTATTGGTTCCACAGAAGACGGTATCACCACAACAATCGGAAGAAATGGAACAGACTATACCGCATCTATTATTGGGTATTCGATAAAATGTGATGAGATATTAATATGGAAAGATGTGGATGGCGTTATGACAGCTAATCCAAAACTTTATCCCGGGGCAAAAGTAATATCGAATATATCATATCAGGAAGCATCGGAAATTTCATATTTCGGAGGTGAAATAATCCATCCAAAAACTATGCTGCCGGCTGTTTTGGCGGAAATCCCGATAAGAATAAAAAACACATTTAATCCGTCATACCCGGGAACTGTTATCTCCCAGAAATACGACGAAAATTGTTCATCATTAATAGTCTGTTCGATAGATGGCCTGAGCCTTATTACGGTCGAAGGAGCAGGACTGCAGGCAACTCCAAGTTTAGTGGTAAAGGTTCTGGATGCAGTAACTAAAGAGAATATCAATATTTATATGATATCTATGGCATCCTCGGAATACAATATCTCATTTCTTGTGAAATCTAAAGATACGCAGAGGGCGCTGATTTCACTCAGACAGGACCTCGAAGTATTAAGACTCGTTGAGCATTCAATAAATAAGATAGTGGTAGATGAAAATGTCGCCATAATAGCATGTGTCGGTGCAAAACTAAAAGGACGAATAGGTGTAGCTGGAAAAATTTTCAGCACACTCGGTAGCAATGGTGTAAATATTATTGCTATTGCTCAGGGTTCATCGGAACATAATATTTCAATAGTAGTAAACAGCAAAAATATGAAAAAAGCTGTTACCTGTATCCACGAAGAACTGGACGGAAAAATTTAGCTTACTTCTTTTAGGAAAAGAAGTAAGTAAGAAAACTTTAAATAAAATTCGGGTGATTTTATTATGAAAATGGTAGAAATTTATGATACAACCTTGAGGGATGGGACGCAGGGAGAGGGCGTTTCTCTTTCCTCTTTGGACAAGATAAAGATTGCACAGCGTCTTGATAAATTTGGTGTAACATACATTGAAGGCGGATGGCCCGGGTCTAATCCGAAAGATATGGAATTTTTTAAGGAAATCAAAAGATTACATCTTAAAAAGGCAAAGATTGCCGCATTCGGAAGCACAAGAAGGGGGAAAACAAATACAAAAGAAGATTTCAATATTAAGGCATTATTAGATTCAAAGACAGAGGTCGTTACCATTTTTGGAAAAACGTGGGACCTTCATGTTAAAGATGCTTTAAGAGTCTCATTGGAAGAGAATTTAAAAATGATTTATGATTCAATAGCGTACATAAAGTCTCGTGGAAGATATGTAATATACGATGCTGAACATTACTTTGACGGATTTAAAGCGAACAGGGAATACGCCTTAAGAACATTGGAAGCAGCAGACGAAGCTGGTGCCGAAATGCTTGTTTTGTGTGAAACCAATGGCGGCACACTTCCGGGCGAAATTTCTGAAATTATCAAAACTACAAAATCTGTCGTACCTGCAAAATATGGCATCCATACTCATAATGATTCGGGCTTAGGTGTTGCTAATACTGTAATAGCAGTTGAATTGGGATGTACGCATGTTCAGGGAACGATGAACGGATTTGGTGAAAGATGCGGAAATGCAGACCTTTGTTCCATTATACCAATTCTTCAGCTAAAATTAGGGTGTCGGTGTGTATCCGATAAAAATCTCAGAACATTGACAGAATTATCGCATTTTATAAGTGAAGTTGCAAATGTTGTTCCCGCCAAAAATGTGCCATTTGTGGGAGATAGTGCCTTTGCACATAAAGGAGGAATTCATGTTGATGCTGTGATGAAAAACATCAAAACTTACGAACATATCGAACCTGAGCTCGTTGGAAACAGAAGAAGAGTCCTCCTTTCAGACCTTTCCGGAAAGAGCAATATAAAATATAAGACTTCAGAGATGGGTTTGGAATTGGAGATGGATCCAATCCAATTGAAAGAGCTTGCACATGATATAAAAATTCTGGAGCACAAAGGATACCTGTATGAAGATGCCGAAGGTTCATTTGAGCTTCTGGTAAGGAAAAAACAGGGCACTATGAAAAATTTCTTTGACCTTGAGGGATTCAGGTTAATAATTGAAAAAAGGCAGGAAAATGAAGAACCTTTCAGTGAAGCTACAATCAAATTAAAGGTCAATGATGTAACGGAACATACTGCAGCTGAAGGAGACGGTCCCGTCAACGCTCTTGATAATGCCCTGAGAAAGGCTTTGGAAAAGTTTTATCCAAACCTTAAGAAAATGCATCTGACCGATTACAAGGTCAGGGTCTTGGATGGAAAAGAAGGAACCTTGGCAAAAGTGAGGGTTCATATCGAATCTTCCGATAAAGAGCAGACATGGAGTACCGTCGGTGTATCGGAAAATATCATCGAGGCAAGCTGGCAGGCACTCGTGGACAGTATAAACTACCACCTTATCAAAGACAAACAAACAAAAAAGAAGAAAAAACAATAATAACAAACACCCGCATTTAGTAGGGGAGACTATAAATCATTTCTTATTCATCGCAAAGCGATGAATAAGAAATATATATAAAGTTTCTTTGCCTACTTTCTTTCCAAAGAAAGTAGGTTATTTTGTTTTATAGCTTATCATTATGCCGTCACGTCCTGTTGAAACAATTACAGATATTAGTTCGGGAAGCTCGGATACTCCATCAAGATAGTTTTTAATTTCATCTGCATAGACTATGACATTGTGTGCTACTATTATCCCCCCTTTTTCTACCTATGGATAGATTAATTTAAAATAATCATAATATTCTGATTTCCTCGCATCGATAAAAACAAAATCAAAAGGACCATCTAACTCTTTAATTGTATTCAATGCGTCACCTTCGACGACCGTTATTGTTTTACGTAAGCCTGCTTTTTTTATATTCTCGCGTGCCATTTTAACCCTTTCGGGATCAATTTCAAGAGTGGTCAGATGTCCCCCGGCGGATTTTAGACCCAGCCCTATCCAGATGGCAGAGTACCCGTTAGACGTTCCGACCTCAAGTGCGTTTTTTGCATTTACCATTTCAACAAGCATTCGAAGTAGAATTGCGTTTTGACGTGGAGCATTCCACATTGGCTCTATTTCGTTTAATTTTTCAAGCTCCTTTAAAAATTTATCTATATCCGGTGTGAGTTGAATTGAACTCGGAAGGTATTGAGCAAAAATTTTATTTGTATTGAATGAGAAAAAGCCTGCAAAGAATATTACAATACTGAAGACTAAAAAGAAAACAAGTTTTTTCATCATTCACTCCATTTTTTATGGATAGAACCTTTATTTCTATAAACAATTAAATACTTAACTCTCTTAACAGCTACAACGAAAAAATTCAAGGCATACTTCCAAAATACGCTCGATAATCTTCCGGTGTATTAATCCCAATCAGGATTCCCTTATCGAATGTATCAAGTTCAAAAACCCTTTCTTTATTTGAATGAACAACATATTTAGCCCCCTGGTCTTCGGGTGCTTCTATAATTTCTTTAAATAAAGATTTTGAAAATAAAACCGGATGTCCCCTCTTACCGCTGCAAACAGGAACAATAATAGGGACATTCTTTTCTTTGAAGGACCTTATAATATTATTTATTGTCTTTATATTTATAAAAGGAGAGTCTGCCAGGCATACAACTATTGCATCTGTCTCTTCAGGAACACTTTTTATACCGGCAATCAATGATGACAGTTGCCCTTTCTGGTAATCTTCATTTATAACAACATCTATTCCGGATAAATCAATAGATTCTTTTACGGTTTCTGCCTCTGCTCCGAGTACAGCGGTTATTCCGTCAACCTCAGAATCTTTAAGAACAGAAATAATTTGTTCCAGGAATGTTCTGCCGTCAAATTTTAAAAGCGGTTTCAATTTCCCCATTCGCTTTGATTCACCGGCAGCTAATATTATTGCATGTATCATTTTATTTAAAAACCTCAATTAATCATGTTAAATCTTGTCAATCCCGTCAAAAAAGTATTTTTTATAATATAATGTTATTTTAAATTACAAGACTTTGACAAATTTATTATATATAGTTTTAGTTGAAATAACCTAAACCTGTCATCCTGAACTCGTTTCAGGATCTACTTGTTTTCACAAATCGTCACCAATTTGTTTCAGACAATATAATATAAGTCCCGTAGGGACGAAATGTTTATAGAACATGATGATATTAAACAAAAATGAGCTCCATCGGAGCGGCATTTAAAATACAAATAGCAGATTCTTACCTTTTTGTATTTGCATCCTAAATAGAAAGCATCTTTTTCATATGGTCAATCTCGGCTGCATCCCCCGCTCTTCGGATTTTTATAAGTTCAGAAACTATACTGAAAGCAATCTCTTCCGGTGTCAATGCACCGATAGAAAGACCTATTGGGGCATATACCTTTTGTAACAATTCTTCAGAAATTCCCTTTTCTTCAGCAAGTCTTTGAAAAACAGTCAAAACCTTACGTTTACTTCCGATCATTCCGATATATTTCGCATCTGTTTTGACTGCCCTCTCAAGTACAATTTCATCTAATTTATGTCCCCGCGTTACTATTATAAGATAAGATTTATTATTTATCTCAATCGTATCAAAAATATTTTCAATGTTTTCAACTATAATATTGTCCGCATCCGGGAATCTTATTTCATTTGCATATTCTTCCCTGTTATCAATTACAGTAACCCGGAAATTTAAAGACTTGCAGTATCTTGAAATATAGTATGACAGATGCCCCGCACCAAATATGAAAACCATCGGCTGCTCTGCAACAGCTTCTATAAAAATTTCTTCTCCATTTTCAAGTGTTTTTTTAGTAGTTCGTTCTTTTTCAATTATCTCTTTTATGGTTCCGATAGTCTCTTTGGAAAATCTCTCGCTGGAAATCGCATCTATTTGTTCAATATTTTTTAAAAAAATCTTCTCCGGCGGTTTACCGGGTGAAATAATTGAAATCAAAGCTCCCTTCTCCCCATTCTCCACAGCGTTTAAAACCTCCCTGAATAATTGTTTATCTTTTTCATCAAAGGTTTCAATAAGAAATTCTATTATACCCCCGCATAATGCACCTACATCGCCTTCTTCTTCTTTAAGACGGAACGTGAAAACACAGTTTTCATTGTTTGGTAGAATGTTTTTTGCTTTATTTATGATTTCAGCTTCAACCGATCCCCCTCCGACTGTTCCGAGAGTATCAAAGGCGGCTCCCCATACAATCATTTTGTAACCGACTTTTCCCGGAGTTGACCCCAACGTCGAAATAACAGTTATCAACGCAATATTTTCACCGCTCTCAAGAACCGAAACCATTTTTCTATATATCTCAATATCATTCATAATTTAAATCCAAAAATTGCTGTATAAATAATAAATTTAGAATAATTACACCAAACTTGCAATACAAAAAATTTCTCCTTCACAATACCACAAACACATGTCATTCCCGCGCAGGCGGGAATCCACTTTTTACCGTATCATCATTTCAAAAATATCATCTTCTTAGTTCGAACAAAATCACCGGCTTTAATCTGATACAGATAAATCCCCGATGAAACCTTTACTCCATAATCATTTCTCCCATCCCATTTTACTTCATAATACCCAGCTTGTTTTTCTTCATCAACCAAAGTCTTAATTTTCTGCCCAAGAATATTATAAATTGAAATATTAACTTCAGAAACTTTTGGCAATTGATATTTAATTATTGTTTCAGGATTAAATGGATTTGGGTAGTTTTGGCTCAAACTATATTCATTGGGAATTTCTTTCTTATATTGAATACTTGTTGTTGTATCCTGCAAATAGTCATGAAGATCAATGACCTTTTCTACTGATTTTGAACTAACATC
>JAUVVT010000361.1 GCA_030604505.1 bacterium
ATAACAGTCTTTTTAGTCACATGCCTGATAACTGAGAGTTCCTTCAAATAGTAGTTTTGCTCTTTTATTTAAATATCCAAGATTTTTTTCAAGAATTTGCCTTTGGGCTATTTCCACTTCCTGTAAAATTTGAAATGGTTTGTAATAAACCGGTACTTTCTCACCGATTGCTGCGATTTCGAGTATTTCCGGTTTCGGAAATTCTACCGGTCCACCTCGATATAAATCTGATTGATTTATTTTCCACGAAACTGGCGTATAGCCCTCTACTCCCGGAGCATAGACATGCATATTTTTTTTGGGGCGGATATTTAACAACAACATAATATGGTTCCCCGGTCTCACTATTGTCTGGCTGGCAGAATATTCAATTATAAGCTCATTAGTTTCAATTTTTCCTGAAGACCCGGGTTTCCAGTCAGTGTTTCGAATTAGAACCGATTCCATAGTTACCCGTTCACGGTGATTGTTTTCAAAGTATTTTGACAATACTATCCCGTTTTGGTCAACAATATACTGACCCGGGAACGGTATCCCATAATTTTTATTATTTTTTGGAACATTATGGTTGAGAATTCCAAACTGTTTGATTACCTCAGCATCCACATCGGAGAGAAGCGGAAACGTAATATGTTTTCGGTCTGCAAACTCACGCAGGATTTTTTGTGAGTCATAGCTTATAGCCGTTATCCCAAGCCCCTGTTTTCTAAAATCATCTTTTAAATTTTCGAGCTCCACGAGCTGCGTTTTGCAAAATCCTCACCAATCAGCAGAACGATAAAACAGTATGAGAGCACCTTTTGGTCCTGCAACGGACGAAAAATCACGCATCTTACCTGACTGGTCAGGAAGTAAAAACTCTGGAATTTTTGAACCAACATCATGACCTGTTTTCATGCCTTCGTCGCCCTTGGGAATCTTGTCAAAGTGTTCCTGACCTAAAGAGAATTCTCCAATAAGAAGTACAATAAAAATACAAAAAACAGCACGATTGTAATTCATAATATCTTCTCCTTGAATCGAGTTTATTAAAAATAACTAAAAAATGCAGCTTTAATAAATTGTTATTCTTTATTCAGGTTTGATACTATCCCGTAGTATGTGAAAACCAAGTAGAAATTATAAAAATAGAAACATCTTTTTTCTATTAATAGTTCCCGTTAACAATAATTGTTTTATGCCGGCGAAAATCGAATTCCTGTAATTTTAATTGATTTTTATTTATTTTTTTATTTTATTGAAAGAAGTTTTATAAATATAAATAAAGGAGCAAGTGATGAAGTTAAAGAATTTATTAATGCAAGTATTTTTTGTTTTATTTTTACTTTTTTCATTTCAGACATATATTATCCCACAACCCACCGTTTCAGGCAATGTTGTAAATGCAGGTGATTATTCTTCTATACAGGAGGCGGTTAATGCGCTTGGTGATGAGGGCGGCACTGTCTATATTCCGGCAGGCATATACAAAATTTCAGATCCGATTGTTGTCAAAAAATCAGAAATTACATTAATGGGAGCAGGTTCAGGGACATTACTTTTAAATACAAATGAAGAAGGGAAAAATACAATCGAATTACTGAGCGGTGGAAGTGAAGAGGAAAAAAGAATATGGCGGGTCAAGGTGTGCAATATGCATCTTAAGGGAAATGAAAAGTGCGGTAACGGAATTTATGCATATTATGTTAATGAAATTTATCTGAACGATATGTGGATTGACTATCACGGTAAATCCGGATTATATCTTGACTACTGTTATGAAAATCCGCGGGTATCCGACAATAACATTGCCTATAACAAGGAAAAGGGAATTTTGATTGACGGGTGCCATGATATTGTTGTTTCGGCAAACGAGCTGGAAGAGAATGGTACGGGTGTATATGCAAAGGATATATTCAATGCTACTATCACAGGAAACAATATCGACGACCATATTAATTACTGTATTCATTTTGTAAACGCACTTGGTTCGATTATTACGGGGAATATGCTTGAAAACAGCAAGGGAGAATGTATGATTATCGATGAGAAATGTAACGGTGTTGTTATTACCGGAAACATTTTAAGACAGCCCGGAGACCTTCGTATTAAAGGCACGATGGGAGTTACTATTACCGGCAATGCTTTCGATATGACAAAAGGTAATTCTATTGAAATAGAAGAAAGTAATCTTATTACAATATCGGGAAATATTTTCAGCGGCGGTCCGGATGACAGAGTTTACGGGATTGTAATGAGAGATGTAAAAGATGTCTCCATTTCAGGTAATACGATGGTAAAACCGTTAGAAGGCGGGATTTATATACTCGGGAATGAAAATAAATATATTAATATTACAGGAAATACAATCAAAAATCCATCGGGTAAATCTCCGGGTGAGTTTTCGGGTATCCGTATCCAAAATACATCGCACAGTATCATAAGCAATAACATAATTATTGACGACAGGGAAAAGAAGATTATGAGAGCGGCAATCGAAGAAACGGGGAATTCCGATTATAACATTATAACAAACAACCGTGTCAACAAGGGCAAATCAGATGACATAGTGACCACAGGTAAAAATACAAGAAAAGAAGATAATGTTGTAAATTGATAATAAGAATTTGATTATGAATGATTAAAGACTAATGTTGATTATGCTTGAATAAGTCGAGATAGTGCTCTGAAGATTTCAGAACACCGGCGCTTTTTGTATAAAAATCATTATCAAGCTGAAAGAGACCATTCTTTGATTCAATCCATGAGCCGTTTGGATAGGGATGGTAGCTTACCAGAGCTTTCCAGTTGACATAGTTTTGATGGCCGTTCGATTCCATTAAGCCCATATTCTTCAGACCGGGAAATGGAGAAAGGCGTGCTGCAACATTTTTGTTCCAATCAACCAGAATGGGGGTACAGGTCAAATCCGCAAGAAAACAAGGAACATTATTTTCATAAGCAACCTTTGTCATTCTCAAGGTCATACTCAGCGTCTTTGCAGCAGACTTCAAAGCAATTGCGCCATAGCCCATCTGTATTCTTGTTTCCACATCTTCGGCAGTATGGGCGCTTTCATCCGCTGCAATTCTTACACCTAAATCACCTACTTCTATATCGGCTTCTTCGGGGAAGGGTTCTTCAATAACAGCAATCTGGTCAAACATACCAACTTTTTTTGCATGCTCAAGCAGACGCTGCAGGGTCTCCTTTTTCTCATATCTTCCATTGGCATCAAAGTAGTATGGGATTTTTCCATTCAATGTATGCGGAATCTCCAGATGACCGATTTTCTTGTGAATTTCCTCTATTCTTTTCTTATCTCCCTCCAGCATCTTTTCCTGTGTTCCGGGCCTGCCTATCTTTATTTTCATAAAAAAGTATCCCTGCTTTACTGCCTGTTCTATCTCTTTTAGCGGAATACCATAAGAAAACAGAGGAACATGAGCAACGTTTTTATGTCTGTATGACAAAG
>JAUVVT010000036.1 GCA_030604505.1 bacterium
CTTTCGGAATATCCCTCCTGACTCCGCCGACAATATTCATACCGTAAGTTTTTCGATTCCCCGTAACCTTCTCGGTAAGCCACATAATCGGCTCCCTGATTCTCCACGCCTGCATAAGAATTGTATCAAATCCTATTATATGACCCGCTATACCAAGCCATAACAGATGACTGTGAATCCTTTCAAACTCACCCACTATCGAACGTATATATCTTGCCCTCACCGGCACCTCAATCTCTGCCGCTATTTCAACCGCCTGACAATAACCTGTGCTGTGTGCAGTCCCACAAATACCGCATATACGCTCGGCAAGAAACGGTATCTGATTATAATTTAATTGGCTCTCACCAAGTTTCTCTATCCCTTTATGATTATAAAATCCCCTGTAATCACACCCTACAATCCTTTCTCCTTCAACAAATAATCTAAAATAAGCTGGCTCTTCAAGTGTCGGAAAAAATGGTCCCAATGGAAATACCACCGAACCATCCGGCTTCTTCTTCATCTTTGGCTTATATTCCGGCATACTCTCAGGAAATTCATCGAACGGAAAATCCCTTCTGAATGGATATATTCCTTCAGGCCAATCGTCGGATACTATAAGTCTTCTCGGGTCAGGATGATCTTTAAATTTTATCCCCAGTAAATCCTGAATCTCTCTTTCTGCCCAGGCAGATGCAGGAATCTTCTGACTAATCGCATCAATCTCAGCACTCTTCTCGGGTACAAGAGTATGTACAATTATAAATATATGATCATCATCCAAAGAAAAAACATGAGAAACTAAAAAATTATTATCCTCTTTTTCTCTGTAATCTGTCCCTGATATAATAACAAATCGAGCTTTTAAATCACTGAAAATATGATTACAGACAGCTCTAATGTTTTCTTTCTTAATCCATATATTTAACTGATTATTTATCTTCTCTTCAGATTTTAATATTTTCCCCCTGAATTTACCTCTAATATTTTCAGCTAACTCTTTGCAATTCATACTAAGATTCCTAAAAGTTAATTCGTAAAATCTCTGATTATACTAATACATATAATATAAAAATTCCAACTAACAATCCTATAAACATCCACAATAAATAAACATGCGGAATTCCGATATGAGTCTTACTAAATTTTTTAAATAGCTTTAATGTAAAATTAACAATCGGATAATACAACCAGTTATCAATTCCAAGAATTCTCTTAATAATACCTTCTTCAGAAAACTTTATTTTTGGAAGAGGTATCGTGGGATATACCCCCTCTCTTTCATACTTTCCAATTTTTATCCTGAATAACTGCTTAAAAGGCAGATAAAAATTATGGGCAGGATATCTTACCTCCTCATCGGTATGTTCTTCACCGCAATACCATGATTCCACCATTCTTTCCTTAACCTTACCGCTTTTATAAAAATAATAAGAAATCAGGGTTGTTACAACCAGTGCTGCGAGAATAATAATGGGATTCCATGAACCGAATATTCCAAATCCGAAATTAGTATTTATTCCGATTAATGAATCTCCATAAAGCGAACCTATTGCAGGTATATTTCCGGAACCAAATATATCACCCACTGCGCTGTAAATAACCTTTATCGGAAGCATCGGGAATAAACCCAGTAGTATACATAATCCGGCTAATATTAATTGCGGTATATAAAGAGACTTCGGGATTTCTTTTTTGTCCAGATTTCTCGCACCCGCATGTAACTTTCCAAAAAAGGATGCACCGAAAAACTTAAAAAAGGAAGCAAGCGTCACCACAGAAATAAATATAGCTATAATTCCCAAAATTATAAAAAATCCATTCTTCATTCCCCCGACTATAGCTGACTGATATATAAGCCACTTGCTCGAAAATCCATTAAAAGGAGGCATCCCGGCAATAGATAAAGATGCAATAACAGCAGCTGTTGCGGTCATTGGCATAAACTTCGCCAGACCCCCAATCTTATTCAAATCTCTTGTCCCCGTTTTATAAAAAATCGAAGCGGCTGTCAGGAATAAGGAAGATTTATATATAGAATTATTTAACAAATGAAATATACCTGCAACTATCGCGATAGTCGCAATTACTTTATTTGTTGGCAGAAAGTAAACCCCAATCCCGATTCCAAGCAGCATATAACCTATCTGTCCTATAACATGAAAAGAAAGCAGTCTTTTCGTATCATCTTGAATAAGTGCAGTCATCGTCCCGACAAAAATTGAAATAACAGCAAAAATTGAAATAACAATACCCCACGTCTCAGAAAATCCCGAAATCGGGAGAATATCACAAAAAACTCTGATAATACCATAAACACCTAATTTAGACATAATTCCGCCAAAAACTGCCGATGCAGGACCCGGAGCGGCAGGATAAGCATCCGGCAGCCAATCTCCAAAAGGAAGAACACCCGCCTTTGTCGCAAAACCTATAAAAAATAAACCCAAAACAACATGAACAAGAACAGGATTCGTCGACATTAATTCCCTTAAAGATATACTCAATGAATCAAAGCTAAATGAGTCCCCATTGATATAAAGTATTATTGCAGCCAAAAACATAAATGCAGTTGCAATATGTGTCATAAGAAAATATTTAAATCCCGCTCTTAAACATTTCTTATTCTTTCGGTCAAAAATAACCAGAACATAAGACGACAACGTCATAAACTCCCACGCAATAAAGAAGAAAAACATGTCACTCACAGTAACAACCGCTATCAACGATGCAAAATAGAGTAAAAGAGGAGGATAATAACCCGTCATACGTAAACCCTGCGCATAGGGTATCGTCATATATTTTATCGAATAAATAGTTGCTAATACACTTATAAGCGCAATAATACATAAGAATATGGCGCTTAAAGTATCGAAATTAAATACAAGAGAAGCACCCATTATTGGAATAGATATCAACGGCTCATTTATAGAAATAGGGCCATGCATAAAAACATTTACAGAAACAGTTAAAATTTCCAGAGCAGCTATCGAAACAAAACCAAGCGAAACGTATCCGCAGAATTCCACATATTTTGGTCTAAAATATGAAATAAGGAAAACTATTCCGGAACCGATTAATAAAATAATTATTGATGAAATTATTAAGTCGATAGGATTCATTTAAGCTCATCCATTTATTATTAAAACTTATTATATATGGTTAATTAACGGCATTCCAATAAAAGGAGCTGCCAGACAAAGCACAATAAGAACAATTAATGCCAGTATAATGGATAGCGGAAGACTCTTTGCTTCCGCACTAACTGCAGATACCTCGCCGAAAAATACCTTATGTCCAACTCTTAAAAACCATGCAAAAGCAACTATTATCTCAAGAAGAAATGGAATCAGAATAAGAAATCCGATTTTACCCCCAACATCAATTGTGCCCATCAATAATAAAAATTTACTCCAGAAGCACGAAAACGGCGGTATACCTGTCAATGCCAAAAAGCCAATCATAAACGCAAAAGAAACTAAGGGCAATTTATGACTCAGTCCGTTGAGGTCTTTTATACTCCTGCTGCCGGTGCTGTACGATATTGCACCAACACACAAAAACAACAGACCCTTAGCAGCCGAATGATTTATAATATGCATAATACCGCCCAAAATACCGGTCTTCGAACCCATTATCCCTAACCCGACACCAAGTAAAACATACGCAAGATGTGTAATCGTCGAATATGCCAGAAGTCTTTTAAGGTCATCCTGAAAGAAGAAAAAGTAGACACCCACAAGCATTGTAACCACTGCCATAATTCCGGTTACCAGTCCCATACTAAAAGAAATCGAATTAGATGAAACCGCAATTCTTGCAATCAGATATACACCAGCTTTCACCATTGCAGCAGCATGAAGATACATACTAACCGTCGTTGGAGCAGCCATCGCATCCGGAAGCCAGGTATAAAACGGAACCTGTGCCGACTTTGCCCACGCCGATATCAAAAAGAAAAAGTAAACTAAATTCCTAAACCCGGGAGAAAGAGAATTAAGTGCCGAAAAATCAAAAGAACCGGTCTTTACATAAATAATAACAATCGCTATAGCAAAGAAAATACCGCCGCCAAACGTCATTAACAATGCCTTAAAACCGGCTCTAAGTGATTTCTCATCTCTGAAGTGAGATATCAGCGCCCACGAACACATAGTCGTTATCTCCCAGAATATATAAAGCTGAAGTAAATTCGGAGAAATGGCAATGCCTAACATTGAAGTTATAAAAAGCATCATCCAGAAATTATGACGCTGTTTCCCCTCAAGAGTCGGATGCTCCCTGTTCTTCAATCCGATATAATCGGTAGAATAGAGCATAACAACAAAACCAAGTAAAGCAACAACTATTAAAAGAAGCATACTCAAAGGATCGATACAATAACCAAAAAGACCGGTCGTCTCAAATCCTTCTATCCAGGGTAATTTAATTAAAAGTCTTTCCTGAGTGTTGGGAAATACTTTTAAAACAATATAAACAGCACTGATTAAAACTAATCCGGAGGTGACCAGAACAGAAATATCACTCTTCTTATGTTTCAAATATCCGGAAAGTATTGCCCCTATTACAGGAATAACCAGCATTAACAAAATAATAGTATTCATTCTCTATCTCTAATTATTTAACTTTGAAATATCAGTGAATATCTCCTCAAGCATATCAACCGATTCTGATACTTCTACACTTAATTGATTCCCGAAACTTACCACTTTTGGCTGTATGCCGATAATATAAATATTATCCTTAATGAAATTACTCAAATATTTTATCAAAACACTTATCGGAGTCCCGTGCGAAGCAAAGCTTTCGTCTTTTAACTGTTCAGGTTTAAGTAGTACAATATCACCCGGACTCCCATTTATATTAATAGCATCTATAATAATCAATGTATCCGGCTTTTTTGAAATAACCTCTCCCGTATAATTCTCGGGAAATAAACCCCCTTTTACACACTCAAACTTATCAAGTCCTTCAATCTTTTCAACAAATATCATCCCGGCTGCATCATCGCCTTTTAGAGGATTGCCAAGGCCTAATATTACAATCTTTCCCTTTAATATCTTTTCTAAATCATCCTTTAACGTTTGTTCCAATCATTACCCTCTTATTATATATCCTCCGTCGGCAAAGGTATTCTTCACCTTCCCCCTCGATAATCTTTCTTATGACATTTGAGCTTGATAACATCAGAATTAAAATAATATTATTTACCATTCCACCCATTCACTTATTTACCTAACCTTCAGGCAGAGCTTTAATCTCTTTATACGAAAACACCGGACCATCGGTGCAGATATACTTATGTCCGATTGCGCAATGACCGCATTTCCCAACACCGCATTTCATATATCTCTCCAGCGTTGAAATAATCATATCTTCAGGTAATCCGCGTTTCAAAAGCTCCTGTATAACAAATTTTATCATTATTGGAGGGCCGCATGTATAAGCAGCGGTATTATTCGGGTCAATCTCTATTTCATCTAATAAAATAGTAACAACTCCTACATTTCCTGTCCATCCATCATCAGCTACATCAACAGTTTCATGAAATTCTACTTTAGGACTCTCACTCCATTTCTTAAGCAAATTCTTATAAACCCTGTCACCCGGTGTTCTTGCACCATATAGTATAGTAAATTTACCGAATTTTTTCCTGTTATCTAATATCGGAAGTATCAAAGACCTCAGCGGTGGAAGTCCAATTCCACCACCTATTATCAGAATATCCTTACCCGTCATCTCGTCAACAGGAAATGTCCCGTTTCCCAGCGGACCCCGTATGCCAATCTCATCTCCAATCCCCTTCTGATGCAGGACGTTAGTAACTGAACCGACTGCCCTCACCGTTATTTCAAAGTTTTCCTTTTTTAAAGGATTTGATGATATACCGATAGGTACCTCTCCGACCCCAAATACTGAAACTTCCACAAACTGACCGGATTTAAACTCAAACGCTTTTTTAATCTTAGAGTCTCTAAATTCTAAAACAAATGTCTTTGTATCGCTTGTTTCCTGAATTATGTCCTTTATTACTGCAATATCTGGTAAATATATATTTGCCATTTTACTCATTACGTTTATTTTAAATTAGTTCTTCTGCTTCTGTTATACCCTCTCTCCTGATTCTCTTCAAAATAGAAGGAATATCCAGAGAAACAGGACACCCTATAACACACCTTCCACATCCAACACACCCGTGAAAATTGTTGTTTGCCTTCATATAGTAATAGCTCAGCTTATGATAGCATCTTCTCTTTATTCTATCTTTTGCTTCTGCCCTCGGATTGTGACCGCTTGCCTCTTTGGTATATCCCCAATATTGACAGGAATCCCAGCATCTGCTCCTAATACCGATATTTTCATCCTCTATACGGTCATAAACATCAAAACACGTACACATAGGACAGAGATGCGTACAGCTTCCGCAGCTAATACAGCGATCACCAAAATCTTCCCACAATTTCTCTTTAACCTTGCTTCCCGTTACCTGAATTATCCCCTTTGCAAAGTATCCTACCGTCTCAAAATATTCATCAGCTTCGGTTTTTAAATTCTCAACCTTTTCCAAATCTCTCTTCGTAGCATTCGAAGTCTTTACTTTAGCATCTTTAAGAAATGCCTCCCCTTTCTTTGTGCCAATATCGGCAAGAAATTTATTACCCAAATCAACAAGTTGTATATCAAATCCGCTCTCAAGAAAAGGACCCGAATTCGTGCAAATACAAAAACAACTGTCCAATGGCGGCTTTATACAGGCAATACTTATCAAAATCGAATTTTCCCTCTTCTTAAAATAATAGCTGTCCTTAAAATCGAAACCGGAATAAAATATATCTGTATATTCAAGTGCCTTAACATCACAAGACCTTATCCCGAAAACCAACATCTTTCGCCTCGGAACAGAAACTTCCTTAATATCCAACCTTCCGTTTAAGTTGAATTTTAAAAGGTCTTCCTCTTGATTGCTAAACAAATACTTTATCGGATAAAGATCATGAGTATATTCCCAGTAAATTTCATTAGTGGATTTAATACTTTGGAAATGGGTCTCCCCTTCAATACCCTTAGTAGGAGCAATCACATCCATCTTCCCCATTACATTATTTAAAGCGGCAGCCAATTCTTTTTTGCTGAGAATTTTTTTGCTTTCTGCGCCCATTATTATACCTTCTCCAATCTTACAGTACAAGACTTACATCCTGCACGTTTGAGTTTTATATCAACCTTTGTTCCAGTCAACACATTCGCAGTTCCTGACCTATAATTTAATGGAATAAAAACAGTCCCCGCTAACATCTCAGGATTCAGCTTTACCGGAAGCTCTAATTCACCCCTTCGGGATATTACCCTTGCCAGCTGCCCTCCACGTATCCCCACTTCTCTTGCATCTTTCGGATTTATTTCAACAAAACCTAACGGAAATTCACGCTTAAGAATATTTGAATACTTACTTAATGTGCCTGAATTATGGCAAAATGTTGTATTATTTGTTATCAAATAATAAGGAAACTCTATATCGGGAGATTCAGGCGTCTTCATATACTTTTTCTCAACAGGAAATGTCGTGGGAGCAGCGCCATTACTCGGAACATCAACCATCAAACCAAATCCTTCATCGAGCCCCTTATAATTGATGTTCTTATATTGAAGCGAAACAGACGAAATCTCTTTCATAACACCTTCAGGTGTTTTAACAGCAGGTTTATTAATAAATGCTCCTTCAATAAGATTAAAAATCTGAAGGTCTGATTTTGAATCAAACTTCGGCTCAATGGCTTTTTTAACTCTCTGAACTCTGCCTTCAAGGTTTATATAAGTACCATCTTTCTCCGCAAAACTCGCTGCCGGTAATACCACATCCGCAAACTTCGCAGTCTCACTCATAAACATATCCTGAACAACAAGAAAATCAAGATTAGAAAGGGCTTTCTTTGTACGATTTACATCAGGTAAGGAAACAACCAAATCTTCACCGACTATATACATTCCCTTGAGATTATATTTTAATGCTTCTTCAAGCATTTCAAAAACATTATACCCACCCCCAGAAGGAATATCTTTTTTCCAGACCTTTTTAAACTTTTTCTTTACTTCTTTATCATCGACTGATTGATAATCCGTTAAAATATTCGGCTTAACACCCATTTCTGCCGCACCCCTGCCATTATTTTGACCCCCCAAAGAATAGACTCTTGAATTGACAAACTTTGCTATATGTAAAATGCTGTTTACAGAATCCGCAAAAAATTCATTCAATATCAGACCCGAAGAAAAAAATATTAAATTCTTAGAAGAATTTTCCAATCCGTCAACAATCTTATTCAGTTCCTCAAAATTTACACCTGAAATCTCCTCAACAAACTCTTGACTGTATAATTCAAGTGAACTGTATAGTTCACTTCCCTCGCTATTCTCCCTGTCTTCAAGAATCGACCTCAAAATCCCGTTGATAACTGCGAACTCACTGCCGGGAACATTTAATAAATAAGCATCAGCTAACAACTTAAATTTTACTTTTCTCTGATTCATTATAAAAAGCTTCGCACCTCTTTTCACTGCCTGTAAAATTCGCGTTCCAATTTGAGGATTTTCCTCCACAGGATTGGCACATACCAGAAATACAACATCATCCTCCTGAAGCTCGTCAATCGAATCATAAATCGAATCTTTGTTAAATAATCTAAAGGGCTCACTTTCAAGAGGGTAATAATAATAATTTCCGCAGTTATCAACATTATTAGTAACCAGCACAGTCCTTGCAAACTTCATCAAAGAATAATTCTCTTCATTTGTTATCTTCTGAGAACCGACTACTCCGATTCCTTTACCGCTTTCCTTCGATAAAATCTCTTTAAATCTCTTCACAACAAAATTAATCGCCTCTTCCCATGCAGCTTCTCTGAAAGAACCATTCTCTTTAATCAGCGGCTTCTTCAGTCTTTCAGTATTCTCAATGCTTTGATGAATATTCCAGCCCTTTACACAAAGATTACCCTTACTAACAGGGTGATTCCGAACCGGAGATACACCTCTTATCTTCCCTTTATCTTCATATAAATATACGCCACAACCACAACCACATCCCCCACATGTTGATAATACAATACTCACTTTTTTCCCTTTGTATATATTACTAAAATTACTTGGTAATTAATTATTTGTTATAATTTTACGACTAAAATAAATATTTTAATTAGAAAAGAAAAAAAATGGATTTACAAGGATTCACTGAAAAGATTGAAAAGTTCTGAAAACTCAATAAATTTGCGTATATTATACTAACTTTTAAAATTATTGTCAAGCAATTTATAATTTCATCTTATAGTTCTATTTAAATATTTCTAAATCAATGTGTATTCATAATATTACAAAGATTTTTTACAATCACGAAAATTTCATTATATTTATTTTTAAAAAATATTATTCTAACCTGATTAATTCATAATTTTTTTTCAATGCCGAGTCAGGAGACTCGGCTTACCC
>JAUVVT010000235.1 GCA_030604505.1 bacterium
AAAAGGGCAATATTAATAGTGGTGAAAAGCTTGCAGATATTTCAATCGAAGAGACGTACCTGGACAGCTATTTTGCCCATGCACCGATTGAAACTCACACTGCTTTAGCTAATGTCGAAGGAGATAAAATAACGATATGGATTTCTACCCAGGGTCCTTTTGTAATTAAAGACCAGATAGCGGAAGCGATTGGTTTTCTACCAGAAAAAGTCCGGGTTATTACACCGTTCGTCGGAGGAGGATTCGGCGGAAAATCCCCGGGAAGACAGGCAATAGAAGCAGCGAAACTGGCAAAAATAACCGGAAAACCGGTTCAGGTTGCCTGGACGCGTGAGGAAGAATTTTATTATGATACTTATCGCCCCGCCGCAGTGGTTAAAGTAAAATCAGGTGCGACAAAATCTGGAGATATTACTTTTTTTGATTACAATGTTTATTATGCCGGAACACGAGGTGCGGAATTATTCTATGAAATACCAAATCATGTTGTTGCTTCATACAGCGGCGGTGATGCTCATCCTTTTGCAACGGGAGCATGGCGAGCACCAGGGAATAATACAAATACTTTTGCACGAGAATCTCACATAGATATGCTGGCTTCTAAAGTTGGTATCGATCCTGTGGAATTCCGTTTAAAACATCTGAAAAATGAAAGAGCAAGGAAAGCTCTGGAAGCGGCGGCAGATAAATTCGGATGGAAACCGATAAAGACACCCAGCAGCAGGGGTTTGGGTGTCGCAATGGGTACTGATGTAGGCACTTACGTTGCCCATATAGCTGAAGTTGAAGTTGATAAGAATACCGGACATGTTCAGGTGAAGCGTGTGGTATGCGGTCAGGAAATGGGTATTTCGATTAATCCGCAAGGATCAACGATACAGATAGAAGGCTGTATTAATATGGGATTAGGCTATGCCTTGACAGAAGAAATGCGTTTCAGAGGGGGAGAAATATTTAGTACTAATTTTGATACATACGAGATAACCCGTTTTTCAATGACTCCGAAAATCGAGACTGTGATTGTAGATAACAAGGTGACATCACCACAGGGAGGCGGAGAACCTGCAATAATATGTATGGGCGGAGTAATCGCCAATGCTGTTTACGATGCCATCGGTGCAAGGGTGTTTCAACTCCCGATAACACCTGAGCGGATTCTTGAAGCTATCAAAAGAGGCTAAACCTGTTCTTCCAATGAAAAATATTCTCATTCAAAAGACAGATATCCTGTTATAAATTGTGGATTAATTTGTAATAATTGCTTTGGAAAAAATATAAGAGAACTAAGGATACATTGAAGAGTATTATAGTAATTTAAATCATTAAAAAACAATCAATATAACTGCATAGTCTCCACACTTTATATTGACACCATTTAGCACCGTTGCTTCCACAAATAGACGCATTTATTTTTTTTATTTTTATTTTGTCCAAAAGGTCAATTTTCTAAAAGTGGCAAGAATTGGCAAGGCGGGAAAAACACTTGATAAAATCAGATTTATCTTTTAATATTAAATGCGAAGTGTCCAAAATGTTTTGAAGACATACTTCTGGGACTATCTTTTTCTTCATCTGTATCTTTTAAACTGATGTTCCCCGGAGCCAATATTATCCAAAACTACAAAGTTCTTCTCCATAATGCCTTCCCGCGGCACACCATCCATCACTACCACGGAATTGTCGATTCCAAGTTTTGGAATATATACTTTTGCTATGGTATTGGTTGGAATTTGGATTTTGAGGGAAAATGAGTCATTTTCGACTTTTTCAAAATGAACATACAATGTTCCTCGTATAGTAGGTAGTACAAGGGTGCCGCTTTTTAAAGAGCCAACCTGGGGTTTGATTTGAATTTTTCTAAATCCCGGTTCAATTGGCTGAACTCCCATAAGAAATCTCGGGATTATATTTGCAGGTGCAGCCCCCCATGCATGATTCCAGTCTTGATTGGGCTTGAAGCGGTTGTCCCATGCCTCGAGTGTGATGGTAGTGCCGACATCGTAAATCATATGTGCCCAGCTCCGTTCGGAGGTTGAAGTTAAAAGCGAAAGTGCATAATCATCCTCGTTTGCCTCGTAGAGCGATTCCAAAAGATATTGTGAACCATACACACTACATGCCATACCTCTCGTTTTGATAAAGTCTGCAATTTTTTGTTTGTGCTCTTCGGGTACTACTCCAAAGGCAAGTGGAAACATATTTGCATGCAAAGATGTATGGGTGCTTCCTTCACCATCTACATAAATTCCACATGTTGTATCAAACAATTTCTCATTGATGGATTTTTTCACTAACTCCGCTCTCTCACGAAAATAGTTGTAATCTTCTGTTTCGTTCAGCGCCATTGCAATCTGACTCATAAGTACAAGGGCTTGATAGTGGAAGGCATTCACAACCGTATTTATCGGCTTAAATTCAAATCCATCTGTTTCACCATAACCGCCTTTCAAACCCAATATGTCCCCATGAGGCCAGTCAACAAGGTCTTTAAGCTCTCCTGCAAAATGAATCGACTTTAGCACCTCATCCGTGACCCTTCCCGTCTGAACGCTGATGAGACCATCTTCTCGTTCAAGCGACAACAGAGTTTTTGCCTTTAAATCTTCATAATATTTTTCTATTGATTCTGTATTTCCAGTATATTGATAATCAGCCCATGCCATTAATATTGAATGTAAAATCCATTCCGTAGGCCAGGTGGGATGGGTAATCAAATACTCGTGGGTGTATCGTGCCATTGTAAACTCTCTATCAACCGAGTAATGGCACAATTGATTGATATAGGCATCCGCTTCGTAAGGGATTCTTTCCCTGTCACCATCAACATATACGCCGCAGAAGCTCGTAGCCTTGATGCTGTATTTACAAAGTTCCCAGACGTCGTTGAGTACCTTGTTGGAAGATGTAAAACGAGAAGCATTATAATTAAAGGGATAATTGACCATCACCTGTCTGACCATCGATTCTTCCAATTCACCTGGGCAATTTATAATTTCACAATAGCGAAACGGCATAACCTCGCCGATTTCTTCAGGCATTATGATTGCTCCTTCTCTCGTGTTCCGCTTGTCAGGAGTAATAGGAACAACGTAGTTATGCGTTCCCTCTTCGAGAGATAATACTATTTTACGATAACGCCTTGAACCGCCCGGATTTCGATTAATGGAGTTTTTCCCGGCAGGAACCTCCCCGAGATGAACCTCTACTTTCTGCTTGATTGATGGACTTGTTAGGGTAAGTTTAACCGTACCGAAAGCGGCCCTGCCGAAATCAATGAAATAATGACCCTTTCCCTTATTTACAATTCGCACTGGCTTATTCTCATTCTTTTCAAGCGGATAACGGGCAGTGCTGTATTCCCGGTCTATAGTTCCGGTGCGGAAATGCTGAGTAGAAGAATAAGGACTGACCTCATTGTTTTTATTCCAGGTTCTGACTTTCCAGAAATAGGAAGTATTCGACAACAGCGGTTTACCCTTATACTCCACATTTATAGACTCGACAGATTTGATTTTTTCAGTGTCCCACATATCACCTATATCATTGTTCAGGTTTTCCATACTGGAAGCAAGAAGAATCTGGAATGCTGATTGGAAATCATCTTTAAGAGCAGAATTCACAACCCAACAAAATTCAGGACTGGAATCAGTAATGATTGTTTTCTCCGGATACTCCATAAGTTCGCACATCAGTCCGGTCGGGAGTGAGGTTTCACTTTTCTGTGCCGTCTTATCCATGACAGCACAGGAAATAAAGCCCGCCAGAATTATCACAAATGTCAATCTTGATATTTTCATAATATTCTCTTTCATTTTTTTAAAGAACTTTTTTGTAACATCCAAATTAAGGACGACATAAATATATTCCCACATTAATCCATTCACAAAAGGAACATTTTGCCTCGAACCCAGAACCTAATGATTAAGAGTCATATTCCCCTATTTTTTAAACAACTTTCTAAC
The DNA here is from genome assembly GCA_030604505.1 of bacterium. Lineage (GTDB taxonomy): Bacteria > SM23-31 > SM23-31 > JAUVVT01 > JAUVVT01 > JAUVVT01. Next base: position 3,963 of record JAUVVT010000235.1, read on the forward strand.
TCATTAATAAACAATATAACTGCGTATGGCTGCTGAACTTACATCACTTTCCTTATAGTGCCACCATTGCCACGAAAGCCACGATTAACACCAAAAGTGGCAAGAATTGGCAAGGTTTTTTTATTTTTTATAATAGTAAAATATTTATCAATTATCAATATATTTTTTCTCACTCTATTCGTTGTATTAAATTGAGAAATAATTAAATAATCAAAAGTTTAAATGGATTGGCTTATAAAAGTGGCAAGAATTGGCAAGATGATTTAATTTTTACAGCCTTAAAAAATATAACCATTATATACAATTAATGTTAAAAATCAAAGAATAATTTTGGTGAAGTATTATTAAAGAAAAAAGAATCTAAACTTTCATAAAAAAAATAGAGAATAAATTGATATGAGTAACAAAGAACAAAAACTTACCGATAAGCAGAAGCTTTTCATAGTTGAATACTTCAAAGATTTTAACGCCACACAAGCAGCTATAAGGGCTGGATATTCAAAGAAAACAGCAAGGAGTATAGGTTCAGAAAACCTGACAAAACCTGACATTCAAAAAGAATTACAAAATAAACTGAAAATGATAAAAGATAAGGCAGATGTAACAGTGGAGAATGTCCTTAATAGGCTGATAAACATAGCTTTCTGTGATATTCGCAAGCTGTTTAACGAAAATGGAACAATGAAGAATATCCATGAAATAGATGATAATACAGCCATGGCGATTGCCG
>JAUVVT010000129.1 GCA_030604505.1 bacterium
CTATCAGCGGTAAGCTAAAAGCTGACTTTTAATCTGTGGTTAAAATATTTCTTCTTTTTTTATCTCAGCGTCTCAGTGGTTTATATTAATTAATAATGTTAAGGTTTAATATACGGTTTATTTAAATGCTGCTTTGAACTTTTCGAGATTTTTCTTATAATTTATTATGTCATCTTCCACAAGTTCAACTTCAATTGCCGTATTTTCAGCATCAACAGCTTCCTTTACTTTTCCTGTTTTGAATAGTAATTCGGCATAAATGTTAAATATTTGTCCCGGGCGTAAATATAGTATGTTTGATTCTTCCATTGTACTTACTTGTTTAGAAAGACTGATAGCTCTTTTAGTCCAAAGTAGTGCTTGTTTTGTATTTACATTATAATGATTGCACAGATATGACATCCGATATAAGTTATCAAAATTATTTTCTGCATCATTATATAATTCCTGAAATAGTTTTTCACTTTGTTTCTTTTCATTAGCCTGAAAATATAAAATAGCGAGACGAACTAAATCTAAATCAAATTTGTTAGAAGTTTTTGAACTTTTCATTTCAAGATACTTTTTTTGTATTTCTATGGCTTTATCAAACTGTCCACATTCTTGCAATGCTATTGCATAAAGGAAAAAAACATTACTATTTTTACCTTCGGATAATTCTATAGCTTTTTCTATCCAAGGAAGGGATTCATAGTAGTAAATTTCATGAAATAAGATGCCACGAGACAAAAGAAAAGTTAATTTTCGCAGGTCTTTTTTTTCATAGGCTTCAGAGAAAAGCTCTTCGAGAATGTCTTGTCCTGTCTTAATATTTAATTCTTTGGAAATTTCTCCTTTTGTTTTTTCCTGGTCAATTGACTTTAAATAAGCAAAAGGTATTCGGTTTTTAGCTATTTTAAAATAAAAATTAATTGTCTTCTTGTCTTCCGCAGACCTATTAAATGTTTTAAAATCTTCCACTCTTTTTGGTAACATTTGGTAGTATTTCAAAGCTTTGACATAATCCCGCTGTTCAAGGGGTCTGCGTATCTCACATAATAAATTTCCCAACCAACAATGAATTAAATCCGTTTCATCGTGAAAGACATTATTTGCAAGTCCTTTTTCAAGTGTCTCAACAGCTTTTTCCATATTGAGATTATAATAATAACCATATGCAATGTTTTTATATACCTTGATTGCAGTAGTATCATCATCAATTTTATTGATGATTCCTGCATAAACTGCATTAGCTTTTTTATAAAATCCTGATTTATATAAGCCATCTGCATATTCCATTGCTGTTCTAACATTATTAGGATTTAATAGAAAATCCTGTCTCAATTTTATAATATCAGTGTTTAAGGCTTCTTTCAGTCTTCTCATATATTCTTTAACGGGCCAATACCCGACAATCCTATTTAATATTTTTCCTGCCTCATTAATGAGCACTACTGTAGGATATCCCTCAATCTCAAAATTTTTACTGAATGTAAAGTCTTCCATTTTTTCTATGTCGAAGTTAAATGAAACAAAGTTTGTTTCAATATATTCAATGGCTTCTTTATTTTTAAAAACGTCTTTTTCCAACTTTAAGCAAGCACCACATAATGATTTAAAATAGAGGAATCCATATTTGTTTTCCTTTTTTACAACAGATAATATTTCTTTCCATGTTAAACCTTCAGCTTGAAATTTTAGCATTCGTGTTTCTTCTGTCATACTAAATGTCGGCATTAAAAAAATTGATGTCAGTAATGCCCAAATAAAAATCTTTTTGCTTTTCATAATAATCCTCAATATTAAATACTAATTACTTATTTTTCAACGCTGCTTTGAATTTTTCGAGATTTTTCTTATAATATCTCCTGTCATCTTCAAAATATGCAATTTCAATAGCTTTTTTTATAGTGTCAATAGCTTCCTTTACTTTGCCTGTTTTGAATAGTAATTCGGCACACTGATTATACACAAGCCCAGGACGACTTCTAAGCCAATGAGATTCTTTTGCATAACTATCATTTTGGGAAAGATCTATCGCTCTTTCCGTCCAATTAAGAGCTCGTCGCAAATTTACATCGAATTGGTTACAACCAATAGCTAAATATACTAACTCATCTATGTTGTTTTTTTTATCATCATAAAGTTTTTGAAAAATTTCATTACCTTTTTCATTTTGACCCGATTGGAAATATAATTCTGCAAGTCTCTGCATTTCATAATCTTTTTCTTGCTCAGATTTTGTTTTCTCTAAACGATATTTTTGTAATTCTATTGCCTTGTCGTAATGTCCGCATAATTGTAATAACCTAAAATAATCTGTAAGAATTCTGTCATTTTTTCCTTCAGTTTGTTCATTTGCTTTTTCTGCCCATAATAGCGCTTCATTAAGATAGGCTTCATGAAAAATACATTTACGAAAAAGAAAAATTAACTCATCGTAGTTTTTCTTATCATATGTTTGTGCTAACAGTTTTTCAAACATCAGACTTCCAATTCCTTCCTCTCCTGTCTTCAGATAAGCAATGGGTATATTAATTTTAGCTGTTCTAAGGGAAAAATCTATTCTCTTTTTATTATCAAGAGACTTATTATAAGTTTTAAAATCCTTTGCATTTTTTGGGATCATCTGATAATATTTCAAAGCCTCAACATAGTCTTCTTTTTCTACCGGTCCCAGGCTATCATCATATTCACTGATTAAATTCCCCAGTTGACAGTAAATAACATATTTTTCATCTTGAAAAATACCTTTTGCCAGTCCCTTTTCAAGGATTTCAACAGCTTTTTTTCTATCTTCTGATAGTCTGTAACATTCTGACATATAAGTATAAACCTTTAATGCAGTACTCTCCTCAATGATTTTATCAACAATTTCCTCATAAATCTCAAGAGCTTTTTCCACTTCAAATGATTTATAAAGTATATCCGCATAATTCAGAGAGGCTTCAACATCCTCAGGGTTGTCCTCATAATCATCTTTGAGTGATATGTGGGATTCACTTGCTGCTTTTTCCAGTCTTTTCATGTACTCCTCGGCAGACCCATCGAAGCCCACAAGTTTATTTATCATTTTACCTTCTTTATTAATGAGCACTACTGTCGGAATTCCTCTTACATTGTATCGTTTAAAAAATCCTGTTTCGGATTTCCAGTCTTTCTCAAAATCAACCCAAAAAATAACAAACGTTGATTCAATCCGTGCTATCATTTTTTCATTTTCGAAAACACCTTTTCTTAGATCCGGATTACACCCCCCTGAATTATAAGCTTCAATATAAAGTAACCCACGTTTTCCCTCTGTCTTCATTATAGAAGTCATTTCCTCAAGAGTTTTACCTTCGCGCATAGGCTTAGGAATATCCTGAGCAACCGCTTGTACTGAATATATTAATAAACCTGCAGTCAAAAAAACCAAAAGTAAATTATTTTTGCATTGCATAATAGCCCCCTAATATTAAGTTTTATTATGTGTTTTATTTTAATGCTGTCATTTGTACCTCAAACTCAATGCACACAATCACTTTGTACTGCTGATAAGTTCACCTTTCTTACTCTTTCTTATAAGTTTTTCCAGAGCTTCAATTTCTTCTGTACTTAATTTTTCTTTCTTGATGAAATGAGTGAACAGCGGAGTCAGCGTATTGTCCAGCACAATATTGATAAAGTTATCAATAGCATTAGCTAAAGTTTTAGCACGGGAAACAGTCGGATTATACACCCAGAGCGGCCCAAACCTTTTACGCCTGAGGTACCCTTTATTGACAAGTCTGTCAAGCATCGTTTTAACCGTCTGATATTCCCGCTTTTTCTCTTTCAGTGATTCGTCGTAAACCGTACGTGCCGTTGCTTCTCCCTTCTCCCAGCAGATTTTCATAATAGACCATTCGGTCTCAGAAAGATTATTATTTTTCATTTTCATCTCCTTATCTTCCCCCCGGTATCGTAAAATATATTTATTGGTTATTTTATTTAAATTCTTTATTACCTGTTATTACCAACGTCGTATTATTACTACTAATGTAGTAATGAAGACTCGAATGTCAAGAGAAATTTCTATTATTTTAAACCTTTACAATTTCAATATCAAACTGACATTCTGCGGTGTTTGCTGAAGCAGGATAAGTTTTAGATGAATAGTGGAGAATATTGACAGGGGTTTGGTTTTTTATAAAAACACTTTAAGATGTGATATTGATTTCACAATAATTCTAATATGAAAACAATATTTTATTCTGATAATTTGAAGAATTAACAATAATTATATAATTAAAGAAAATCCGAATGGGCTAACGAATAAATACCATTTTTCTTGATTTAATAAAATCACCCGCTCTTATTTGATATATATAAATCCCACTTGAAACCTTAACGCCATAATTATTTTCCCCATTCCATATTATGGAATAATAACCTGCCTCTTTTTCTTCATTGACCAGTGTTATGATTTCCTGTCCAAGTATATTATAAATTTTAAGCGTTACTTTAGACTCTTTTGGAATCTGGAAATCAATTCTTGTCTCCGGATTAAACGGATTGGGAAAATTCTGATGCAGATAGTAAGCTTCAGGAACAGATTTAAATCGTTCCTTTAGGGCTTCAAGAACATCTGTTTCATTTATAAGAAAGTGGGTTACGCTAAAATCACCGGCATTTGCGTTATTATCCTCAATGCGGAAGGTGAGAATAAGAAAATCTTCTGTTAATTCGGTATACGGCTGTGCAATAGTTGACAAACGAAATACGCCCTGTTCTTCGCTGTTTGTTGCAGTCCACAGATTTTCCATCTCCTCAGGAAATGTATATTCAAGGAAACTTAATGCGTCGGACTCATAATTCAGATGAATCTCGAAAGCAGCAATATTTGTAATTTGTTCTTTACTCGAAAATTTCACCGAAATAAGATTTTCCGAACCGGAAACAGGCTCGACACTCATAACAAAGTTATTGACTGCAATTTTACTTAAAAGACTATCTTCAACAGGAAAAGAGGAAATATTGCCGGCAATTTTTTGAAGTATCAGCCATGCGTCGTATGCAGTTACCGAGCCATTGTAACTTACGTCTCCCGTTTCAATCAGTGCCTCCGAAAATTCACGTTTGCCCACAGTGTATTGTAATACATAGCTGGCATCATCAGTGGCGAGTGTCTGATCCATTGTAACATCCCCATAAAGAGGGGTCACCGAGACTTGACTGGTGGAAATACTCAATAGAGCAGGCGAACCTTCATTTAAAAATGCACTGGCAAAGCTGAGGGTTGTAGTATCAAGACGAGCATCGGGCTGAACTCGGAATCGTGCATTGAATGAATACCCCCCGCCGGTTAATGTATCGCTGCCGAATAGCGAAACACTGAGTGTACCCGGCTTTGCAAACCATTCAAAAGTCACCGGTGTGACAAAATTGGCGGTATCAATATCAATCGCTTCAATCTGGGAAGAATCAAAGCCAATCTTGTACTGCATACTCACAGCGCCCTTCCCTGTAAAACTTCCCTGAATGTTGATTGCCAGATTAAATGTATCATTTGGAGCTTTTTGCAGTTCAGCGGTACCAAATAATAGTTCTAAATCAATTACTGGTGCAAGAACACTATCTTCATTACTGGCTGTACTTGGAAGACCAAAATCGTCGACTGCAATAACTTTATAATAGTTTTTTACACCGTCGACATAACCAAGATCCTTGTAAGTCGTGTCCGGAGCTGATACCTGGCCAATTACCAGACTTGGTGCTGGAGTAAATCCTTCTGTAGTACTGCGGTACACATTATAATGAGACAGATCAATCTCTGAATTCGGTTTCCAGCTCAGATTCACAAATGTACCATCTAATTCAGCATTAAAATTCTGCGGGGGCGATGGCGGGAAATTCAGCATTTCCGCAGATATGAGAGGAGTTCCTGAACTTATCCCTCCCACAGCAAAGAGTCCGTATTGCGAAATATAACCAGCCCCCAATTGACTCCTTGCTATAATCATGTTATCACCTGAACTCCACGAATCAGTTGATGGGGTGTAAATTTCAACTGTTGTATGGTCATAAGTACCATCATTTCCACCGATTACATAAATCGAACTGCCTATAGTTACTGCTGCAAGTTTTGTTCGTGGTGTGGGTATATCAGTCATTGTTGTCCAGGAAGGAATTGATGGGTCAA
>JAUVVT010000357.1 GCA_030604505.1 bacterium
ATACTCATAAAAAAGTCTCCTTTTCTTGTTTTTATATATCTTAATAATTTTATGCAATTTTTGGGTAATAAATAGCAAATAGCATTCAAATATAATTATTATACTAAATTTGTTTCAAAATTTCAATAACAGAATTAAATTTAACCAAAAAACTTCCTGTGGATGCTGGTCCTTTCTCGAAAATTACTGTCTTTTATCTTATAAATGCACCTTTTTACCAATAAGCGGTTGAGCCTGGAATTTAGAAACAAAAATATTTGTTATATAATTAATCGCAATTTTAATGCCATTGAATATTATATTTCCCGAAAAAATCAAAATTTTAATATTTAGCAATAATATTTTACCAAATTATTAAGATTTTACTTGATTTGAAAGGGCTATTTAAATAAATTGTAGATAGAATAATATAGAAAGAACTACGATATTTGATGAAAAAAATATATACATTAATTACATTAATCATATTTTTGTTAATATGTATTAATTATTCCTTTGGTTTTCAGGAAAAAACTCCTAATACGCAGACAATCCCGCCCGATACGGCACAAGCATTAGATGCGGATGAAGAAGATTATGTTTTTATTGACCTGGTAAAAGAAGGGAATCTTTTCCTTCAGCATAAACTTTATGATGATGCAATAAAAAAATATGAAGAAGCAAACAAGATTAAGGAATCTTCAAATGCGTATAAAGGTTTGGGATTAGCTTATATTCAAAAGGCGAACGAGTTCGGCAGAGCGTTGACGACTCCATACCGGGCATTAAAAAAAATAGACAACTTCGAATCGTCTGTAAATAACTTCTTAAAAGCATTAAGCTTCGAACCCAATAGCTTAGAAATAAGATATTACCTTGCGGATGCATTTGTATTCAGAAACAATGAAGAAACTTATCAACTGGCAGAAACATTACTTAAACAGGTTATAAATACAGACAGGAGTTATAAAAATGCACTCGTTCTTTTGAGTATTGTTTACCGAAACTTGGGTAGATATGAAGAATCCAGACTGGCACTGAACGAATATTTAAGAATAAAAGAAGCAGACCCAAAAGCACTTTACCAGCTTACAGTGTTAGCGATTGATGAAGATAATCTTAGAGAAGCAGAGAAATATTTTATAATGTCTCTTGATAATCTGACAGATGAGGAAGCAATCTCTAACATAGTAGAAGATTTGGAAATCCTTTTCTCTGAAAAAGACAACGCAGAATTTGAACGGGCACAGCATAAAGGAAAATTCCTGAAAAAATTCTGGATGGAAAAAGACCCCGACCCTGAAACAAAAGTTAACGAAAGATTAATTGAACATTTCAGAAGGATTAAATTTGCAAAAAAGCATTTTACTACATCGAGTCTGCACGGCAGATATGACGACCGAGGTAGAACTTATATCAAATATGGTCCGCCGGATAATAAATACGCAAGCGGCGGCGATTTGAATGTTTATTCTAATGAATCGTGGATATATTACTGGCAGATTGGTGAATATGATGAGGGTATGTATTTTGATTTTGCAAATAAAGGAGGCAAAGGTTTTGTATTACTTGGTGACTTGAGAGAGGCAGCATACGGAGAAAAGATGATGGATATGGATGTATACCGCAGCCTTTTTAGTGAAAGGGCTTATCTTGATGAAAAGCATTACGGAAGGGTTGCAAGAAGCAGAGATGATATATGGTTTATGAATGAAATTATAGACCACAGAGACAGAAAAGAAGATATGTATGCAAACATTCCGGAGGAAGCTTTTTTGTTTTATATGGATGCACGACCACTGAACATTATGACTTCCTCTGCTTCTTTTAGAGGAAAAGACGGAAAAACCAGACATGAATTGTATTATTCCTTCGAATTAAAAAATTTAAAATTTAAAGAAACGGATAATGTCAAATCAAGTCAATTCGATGAATTTATCATATTAAAAAACCTTGACCACGAAAGAATATATCAAGACAGCCGCAGCTTCAACCTTGAATATAACAAAAGTAAAAATTTAAAAAATGATTCGTATATAGGCCAGGTCAATATAGAAATCCCATCTATGAAGGAAGATTTTATCGGTTATCTCAGAATCAAAAGTAGTGAAAGCGAAAGACTTGGTTTAGCATATCATGAGCTATTAGATAAAAGCTTCACAGGCAGTTACCTGATGATGAGCGATATTGAATTTTCCTATGATATTAAACCGACTGACGAAGAAGACGAATATACAAAGAACGGACTGAGGATAATTCCGCATACGGGTGCAATATTGAACAAAGATGAAGATGTCTTTATCTACTTCGAGGTCTATAACCTTAGTCTTGACTCTGATGGCGATGGACGATATACGATTGAATATATAGTGCAGAAAAGAAATCCAAATGACGAGGAAAAAGAAAAATACTTTAATGACCTTGGAAAAGAAGTCGTTAACAAAAGCGCCCGCAAAGAAGAATCAATTACAATCACCAGAACTGAAATTACCAGACAAAGAGATAACTTTAACTGGTTGACGATTGAAATGAAAGGGCTTTCTGAAGGCTTATACGACCTTACCATAAAAATTACCGACCTCGTTTACCAGGAATCTACATCATCGGAATATTCATTTGTCTTGGGACGAAAGTAATTTTTTCTCAGTAGTGTCCGGTTAAAATATAATGCAATAAAAATTATATAATATCATAATGTCATTCCCTCCGAATATTCGGGGGGAATCCATAATTTCAATAATCACAACAAGTTTAAAAAATACTAAATTCCTGCTGGAGTTTATCCCGTACTTGATACGGGGCAGGAATGACATGTCCAATATTTTAATTATTTAAGTTCAAATCAATTATAAAAGAATGTATAAATAAAACATTATATTTCAATATGATATAAAATCTAAATTTAAAATTAATCGGACACTAATGATAAAACATATTTTAATAAATTAGGATTAAAAAAATATGAGTGAAAATATCTTTGATTTATCAGGAAAGGTGGCAATAATAACAGGTGCCAGTCGTGGGCTCGGACAGTATTTCGGAAGAGCACTGGCAAAAGCCGGAGCCGACCTTGTGATTACAAGCAGAAAGTATGATTCATTGACATCCTTTAAAACTGAGATAGAAGAACTCGGGCGCAAGGCAGTGCCATTAGAATTAGATGTCCGTGACTATGACAGTATTCGGAAGATGGTAGATTCTGCTTATGATGCTTACGGTAAGATTGACATTCTTGTTAATAATGCCGGTTGTAATGTTCGAAAGCCTCTTTTAGAGTATACCTGGGACGATTGGAATTTAATACTCGATACGAATTTACGGGGTACTTTTTTCGTGGCTCAAGCTGCTGCAAGGAAAATGATATCGCGCAAATATGGAAGAATTATTAATATTGGCTCTGTAACAAGCGTGTTTGGATATGCCGGGATGGCTCCATACTGCGCAAGCCGGGGTGGTACGAAGCAGCTTACTATGAGTCTTGCCGATGATTTAGGCATA